>DASXLB010000071.1 GCA_036496585.1 Vicinamibacterales bacterium | reverse complement strand
CTCGTCGGACGAGGCGAGAAACTCTCCGCGCGCGTATCCGTTGGTCGCCTTCAGCCGTCCCGTTCCATCGTCGGTCACGACCATCCGGTGGACGAGATTGGTCGGCGAATCGGGAATGAAGGCGTTGCCCTGCAGATCCTTGGGATAGGCGTCGCCGCGATAGATCGTCGGGCCGCTCGCGCCCTGAATGACGATCGACGATCCGTCCTCGCGGAAGAAGGGGTCGCGGTAGCCGCGGTTCACGCCGCGGTTGCTGCGCACGGGATAGACCGTCGCATCCGCCTGCTCGATCAGCAGCTCGTAGAGACCGCGCGTCCTGACGCCGTTGGGATTGCGGATGAAATAGCGCGACGGCGTGTAGTCGACAAACAGCGGCGAGTCGTTGACGTTGCGGTAGACGCGTCCCGCGTCATCCTGCGAGACGGTCCACTGGCCGCGGCTGAGCGACGGCAGCGGCTCCAGCTTTCCGTCGTGCCACCTCAGATCGAAGACGTGCTCCGACGAGTACATCACGTTGTCCATCGCCCAGAACAGACTGTTGGCGTTGTGCTCGATGCCGCCGTTCGGGTTCCCGAACGTGTTGACGACCAGCTCCTTGGTATCGGCCTTGAGATCGCCGTCGGTGTCTTTCATCAGCCACAGGTTCGGCGGGTCGCCGACGAGCACGCCGTGCTCGAGCACCTTGAGCGCGCGTGGCCCCGAGAGCTTGTCGGCGAAGACCGTCTTCTTGTCCATCACGCCGTCGCCGTTGGTATCTTCCAGCACGCTGACCCGATCGAGCGGCTCCTTCGAATCGCGTCCCGTCATGTCGGGCAGGAAGGTCGGCATCTCGACGACCCACAAGCGGCCCTCGG
This sequence comes from Vicinamibacterales bacterium, assembly GCA_036496585.1. Classification (NCBI taxonomy): domain Bacteria; kingdom Pseudomonadati; phylum Acidobacteriota; class Vicinamibacteria; order Vicinamibacterales; species Vicinamibacterales bacterium. The sequence continues at coordinate 106,206 of DASXLB010000071.1, read as the reverse complement.
CATCGAAGTCCATGAGGATCGGCGAATCGATCAGCGGCTCCGACGCGACGAGCTCGGCATGGAAGCCCGGCGGGAGCGAGAAGGTCTTCATCTCCTCCTGCGGCGTCAGCGCGATCGACGTCGGCATCTGCGGCTTGGCGGGCGGCCACGCGTTGCCGGGGACCTTCGCCGTGCCGCCGGCGCCCTGTTGCGCCGCGATGACCGCCGCCAGGCCGACCACACCCGTGGTGATGAGAGAAAGAACGACAGAAGCACGCTTCATAGGGCTACCGGGGTTGAATCGGCACGGTCCGAACGGATGTCTTGCGCTACGGCTTCACCGGCACCAGCCGCGCCACCATCCCGGGCGTCGACGCCGACAGCACCTGTCCGGGCAGCTGCAGCGTCACGTAGAGCAGGCCGTCGGGCCCCTGGATGACATCGTGGACGCGCCCGAAGGTGTTGAACACCTGTTCCTCGTGCAGCACCTTGCCGTCCTTGATCTCGAGGCGCTTCAACTGCTGGCCGGCGAGACAGCTGACGAACAGATCGTTCTTCCAGCCCGGATACTTGGTGCCGGTGTAGAACACGATGCCGCTCGGCGCCACGCTCGGCGTCCAGTAGCGAATCGGGTCGTCCATGCCGGGCTCGCTGGTCTTGGTGATGCCCGGCTGCACGCCTTTGGTGGCCACGCCCCAGCCGTAGTTGTGCTTCGGCTCGATGATGTTGATCTCGTCACCGCCGGTCGGGCCGTGCTCCGATTCCCACAACTGGCCCGTCACCGGATCCCAGGCGAGACCCTGCGGATTGCGATGGCCGTAACTCCAGATCGACTGGACGACGTTCGGCTGGCCGACGTAGGGGTTGTCCTTCGGCACCGTGCCGTCGTCGTTGATGCGGTGAATCTTGCCGGTGGCGACGGAGAGATCCTGCGCGTTGGCCATCTGCATCTTCTCGCCGAGCGAGAAGAACAGGTGGTTCTGCTTGTCGAACAGGAAGCGTGATCCGTAGTGCGCGTTCGTCTGGCTGTAGAGCTCCTTCGGCGCGCGGAAGAGCACCTGCTGATCGACGAACTCGTTACTGGCGTTGAGCCGGCCGCGCATGATCACCGTCATCGACGGCGGATCGTTCGACGGGCCGCGACCGCGGCCACCCTGTCCCGGGGCCGGCGCCGGCGGCGCGGCGTTCGGATCGGGCGGGGGCGGCGGCGTCCAGCCGGCGAGCGTCTCGGAGTACGAGATGTAGATCCAGCCGTTGCCGGCCTTCGCATAATCGGGATGGACTTCGATGTCGAACAAGCCGCCGTCCTGCTTCTCCCACACCTTCGGGAGCCCCTTCACGCCCTCGGGCTCCATCTTGCCGTCTTTGTCGACGATACGGATGCGACCGGGACGCTCGCTGATGAGCAGTCGGCCGTCGGGCAGGAACGCGAGCGCCCACGGCGTTTCGAGATTCCGCGCGATGATCTCCACCTTGAAGGCCTGCTTCTCCGACTTGATGATCTGACCGTCGGGATCGGGCACGTAGACCGGCTTGTCCTTCAGGTTGGCGGCCTGCGTCCGGATGTAGGCCACCATCTGCCAGATCTCGGGGTCGGTCATCTGGCCGACGAACGACGGCATCCCCTTATCGGGATAGCCCTCCTTGATGCTCTTGACGATCGCGTCGTCGTCGCCGCCGTGGATCCATTCCTCGTCGAAGAGGCTCGGGCCGACCGGACCCTTCGCGGTGCTGTTACCGTGGCAGGCGAGGCACGTCTCGGTGAACTTCGCGGCCATCGGATTGCCGCGTCCGCCGCCTCGACCCGGCGCGCCGGCGCGCTGCGGCGCGCCCGGAGTCCCCTGCGGCGGCATGCCGACGGTCGGTGGGCCCGCCGGCGGCATCGCGGGCGGCTGCGGCTGCTGCCGCGCATGCAGTCCGATGGAGGCGGTGAGGAGAACGGTTGCGCCGAGAGCCAGCCTGTTCGAAATCATAGATTCCTCGCCTACTACGCCATTCGCGCCAGTAATCGTTTACAGCGAGGCGCGAGCGACCGACGCGCGGAAGAGCCGGTTATCGCCCCTCGCGCCCCGCGCGTTGCCGTTTCGCACGCCGCATCTCGCACCCGGCGCCCCGCTAATGCGACTCACGCGCAATCTGGTGGCCGCGACACCCGACCAGAAAATCGAAGTCGGCCCCCGTATCGGCCTGCGACACGTGCTCCACGTAGAGCTGCTGATACCCGCCCGGCACCGGCAGCACCGGCGGCTGCCATGCCTGTTTCCGGCGCGCCAGCTCGACATCGCTCACCTCGAGCTGCAGCGTGCGCGCCTCGACGTCGAGCGCAATCATGTCGCCGTCTTGGACGAGCGCCAGGGGGCCGCCGATCGCCGCTTCCGGCGAGCCGTGCAGCACGACTGTCCCGTACGCCGTGCCGCTCATCCGCGCGTCTGAGATGCGGACCATGTCCTCGATCCCCTGCTGCAGGATCTTCGGCGGCAGGCCCATGTTGCCGACCTCGGCCATACCAGGGTAGCCCTTGGGGCCGCAGTTCTTCAGGACGAGCACGCAGGTCGCGTCGACGTCGAGATGCGGATCGACGATGCGCTGCTTGTAGTGCTCGATGTTCTCGAACACGACGGCGCGGCCGCGGTGCTTCATCAAATGCGGCGAGGCGGCCGACGGCTTGATCACGGCGCCGGTCGGGACGAGATTGCCGCGCAGCACCGCGATGCCGCCGTGCGACACGAGCGGGTTGCCCCACGGACGGACGATCTCGGGATCGTAGGTCGGGGCGTCGCGGCAGTTCTCCCACTGGGTGCGGCCGTTCGCGGTGAGCGCCGACTTGTGCAGCAGACCGTGCTCGGCGAGCGTGCGCATCACCGGCAGGAGCCCGCCCGCGTAGTAGAAGTCCTCCATCATGTACTTGCCCGACGGCATCACGTTCGCCAGCGTCGGTACGTCGCGGCCGAGACGATCCCAGTCGTCGAGCGACAGCGGCACGCCGACCCGGCCCGCCGTCGCCAGCAGGTGGATCACCGCGTTCGTCGATCCGCCGACCGCGCCGTTGACGCGAATCGCGTTCTCGAACGCTTCGCGGGTCAGGATCTTCGAGATCCGCACGTCGTCGACCACCATGTCGACGATCCGCCGTCCGGCTTCGTGGGCGAGCGCGTAGCGCCGCGAATCCACGGCGGGGATCTCGGCGTTGTGCGGCAGCGACAGCCCGAGCGCGTCCACGACGATCGCCATCGTGTTGGCGGTCCCCATCACGGCGCAGGTGCCGGTCGAGCGGGACATGCAGGGCTCGGCGTCGACGAGCTCCTGCTCGGTCATGCGCCCGGCCTTGACCTCCTCGGCGAACTTCCAGATGTGGCTGACGCCGATCGTCTCGCCGCGGTAGTGCCCGTTGAGCATCGAGCCGCCCGAGACGACGATGGTGGGCACGTCGCAGCTCGCCGCGCCCATCACCAGCGACGGCGTGGTCTTGTCGCAGCCGCAGAGCAGCACGACGCCGTCGATCGGATTGGCGCGGATCGACTCCTCGACGTCCATGCTGACCAGATTGCGCCAGAGCATCGCGGTCGGGCGGACGCTCGTTTCGCCGAGCGAGGTCACCGGGAATTCGAACGGCACGGCGCCGGCTTCCCAGACGCCGCGCTTGACGTGCTCGGCGATGACCCGGAAGTGCGCGTTGCACGGCGTCAGCTCCGACCAGGTGTTGCAGATGCCGATGATCGGGCGTCCGTCGAAGGCGTCGAGCGGCAGCGTGCGGCCGAGCCACGAGCGATGAATGAAGCCGTCCTTGTCGCGCTTGCCGAACCAGGCGCGGGATCGAAAGGTCTTGCCGGCGAATTTAGGATCCATGAATGCGTGAAGTCTAACCCGTCTAGGCGGGACACGAAAGCTGTGTCAGTATCTCGGTCCGATGACTCCGCTCCGTCCGACGCGCGCGCGTTATGTGACCGTCGGGTTCGCGATGTCCCTCGCGGTCATTCAGTATCTGGACCGCGTCGGCATCTCGCAGGCGGCGCCGGCGATTCAGCGCGATCTGCACCTCTCGAAAGTGCAAATGAGCTGGGCGCTGTCCGCCTTCGTGTTCGCGTATGCGCTCTTCGAGATCCCCGGCGGCAGGCTCGGCGATCGGATCGGGCCGCGGCGTGTGCTGATGCGCATCGTCCTGTGGTGGTCGTTCTTCACGGCGGCGGTCGGTTCGACGTGGAACGCCACGTCGCTCATCGCCACGGAGGCGCTCTTCGGCGCGGGCGAAGCCGGCTGCTTTCCCAACCTGACGCGCATCTTCACGACCTGGCTGCCCAAGACCGAGCGCGACCGGGCGCAGGGCCTGCTCTGGCTGGCGGCGCGCTGGAGCGGCGCCTTCACGCCGCTCGTGGTCGCCTACCTGCTCGATTTGATGTCGTGGCGCCGCGCGTTCGAGCTCTTCGGCGTGGTCGGTCTCGTGTGGGCGATCGCGTTCTTCAGCTGGTTCCGGGACGATCCGGGCACGCACCCGTCGGTGAACGCCGCGGAGCTGGCGCTGATGCCGACGCGCGCCGAGACCGCGCACGGCGGCCAGACGCCGTGGGGACGGATCGTCGGCAGCCGCTCGGTGGTGCTGCTCTGCCTGCAGTACGCCTGTCTGTCGTACGGGTGGTATTTCTATGTGACGTGGCTGCCGACGTATCTGCGCGAGGCCCGGCACACCGGCGTCAAATTCGGCGCGCTGCTGTCGTCGCTGCCGCTGCTGCTCGGCGGCATCGGCTCCCTGATCAGCGCCCAGATCATTCCCAGGCTCGCCCGGCGCATCGGCCTCCGCCTGGCCCGCCGCAGCGTCGCCGTCATCGGCTTCGCCGGCGCCTCTGCGTCGATTGTGGCCTTCCTCCAGATCGCCGATCCGGTGCGCGCGATGCTGCTGCTCGGCCTCGCGGGCTTCTTCAACGATTTCGTCATGCCGGCCGCGTGGGCGGGCTGCATGGACATCGGCGGCCGCAACTCGGGCACCGTGTCGGGATCGATGAACATGTTCGGCAACATCGGCGGCGCGTTGTCGCCCCTGGCGATCGGCTACATCCTGACCTACACCAACAACAACTGGGCGCTGACGTTCTATCTCTCGTCGGCGATCTACCTGCTGGGCGGCGTCTGCTGGCTCTTCATCGACGCGCAGACGCCGTTGGAGACGAATAATTCGGAAATTTGAAAATGTGGGAAGGTGGAAATGTTCGGCACCTTCCACATTTCCACATCTCCACATCTCCGCATTTCCACATTCGAGGAGCTCGCATGGCCGTACTCGATCGATTCAATCTGAACGGCAAGACCGCGCTCGTCACCGGCGGCGCGCGCGGCTTGGGGAAGACCATGGCGACGGCGCTGGCCGAAGCGGGGGCGGACGTCGCGTTGACCGGGCGCACGCTCGAGAGCTGCCAGGCGGCGGCGGGCGAGATCGCGGGCGCCACCGGACGCACGGTGCGCGCGTTCGCCGCTGACGTGACGGTCGCGGCGGACGTGCAGCGGCTCCTGGCGGACGTCCAGGCCGCCTGCGGCGACGTCGACATCCTGATCAACAACGCCGGCACCAACATCCGCGGCACCCTTGATCAGTTGTCGGAAGCCGACTGGGACAGCGTCATCGACACCAACCTGAAGGGGCCCTTCCTGTGCACCAAGGCGTTCGCGCCCGGCATGCTCAAGAAAGGCTGGGGACGGGTCGTCAATCTGGCCTCGATCCTCTCAGTGATCGGGCTGCCGGGACGGACGCCCTACGCCTCGTCGAAAGCGGGGGTGCTCGGACTGACGCGGGTCTGGGGGCTCGAATGGGCGGGAAAAGGGGTCACCTGCAACGCGATCTGCCCCGGGCCGTTCGCCACTGACATGAACCGACAGCTGCTCAACGACCCCCAGGCCTACCAGCAGTTCGTCGCGAACATCCCGATGGGACGCTGGGGGGAGCTCGAGGAGCTGACGGGGGCGGTGGTCTTCCTGGCCTCCGATGCCTCGTCGTTCATGACCGGATCGGCCCTGTTCATCGACGGGGGCTGGACGGCACGCTAACAAGCTGGACCTTAACTGCCGCCGAATCTGGATGTTACCGATGCATTTCAGTTCTGGCGGTCAGCCGGCGGGCCGCCGACCGGCCCCGGCTATGACCTGAGCGTATTAAATCCTTCGCAGGCAGGGGGTTCCAGTCATGAGCCCCCTGCATTTCTCGCTTGCACTCCACGCATTACACGACTACTATCCCCGATCAACTCCTGCCCGTAGGTTTCTGCAATCGTTTGCCGGATCGATTGGACTACGGGTTTGAGTTGTCTGTCGTCGTTCAGTGTAAGCAACGGGAGGAGCTTCATGATCAGAAAGCGGACCGCCCGAGTACTCAGCGTACTCGGCCTGCTCGCGATGGCGGCATTACCCGCCCGCGCGCAGATCACCACCGGCACGATCGCCGGCACCGTGAAAGACGCCCAGGGAGGAATTATCCCTGGCGCCACGGTGGTGTTGATCAGCGAGACCCAGGGAACGAAATCGCAGCCGCAGGTGACCAACAGCACCGGCGACTACGTGTTCCCCAACGTGGCTCGCGATACCTACACCGTCGAAGTGACCATGGAGGGTTTCAAGACCCTGCAGCGCAAGAACGTCCAGGTGTCGGGCGCCGAGCGCGTCGTCGTGCCGTCGGTCACACTGGAAGTCGGTGGCGCGACTGAAACGGTCAACGTCGCGGCTGAATCGCCGATGATTCAGGCGCAGTCGGGCGAGCGCTCGTTCGCGGTCGCGACCGAGCAGATCGAGCACCTGCCGATCAACCACACCAACTTCACCTCGGTCGTCTCGCTGACGCCGGGCGTGGTCGGTGGCGGCAACTCGGCGGGCGGCACCCGTCTCGGCGGCGCCGGCCAGAACAACATCATGATGGACGGCGTCTCGGCGATGGACACCGGCAACAACGGCCAGATGCTCAACATGAACGTTGAGTCGATTGCCGAAGTCAAGGTGCTGACGCAGGGGTATCAGGCGGAGTTCGGCCGGTCGTCTGGCCTGCAGATCACCGCGGTGACCAAGAGCGGCACCAACAAGTTCCGTGGATCGGCGTTCGACATCCTCGGCAACTCGGACTGGGCCACCAACACCTGGGCGAACACCAAGAACGGCGACCAGAAGGTCGCGGCGACGGCGAAGACGCTGGGCTACTCGATCGGCGGTCCCATCGGCAAGCCCGGCGGCAATAACAAGCTGTTCTTCTTCTACAGCCACCAGTACGTGCCGGCCACCACCTACACGAACGGCGGCAACGTCATCCGCCTGCGCGTGCCGACGGCGGACGAGCGCGCGGGCGTCTTCACCAACTCGCTGGACAACAACGGCAACCCGATCCCGCAGCTGCTGGATCCCGTCACCCGCCAGCCGTATCCGAACAACGTGATCCCGGCGAGCTCGTTCTACTCGCTCGGTCAGACCATCCTCAATCGTTACCCGCAGCCGAACGTGACCCAGACGAAGGGCACGAACTACAACTACCAGATCAACGCGCCGTCGACCAACCAGTTGACGCAGCAGCCTGCGGTGAAGCTCGACTATCAGATGTCGCCGAAGCTGCGCTTCAGCGGCAAGTACTCGGGCCAGCTGCAGAAAAACCTGGTCCAGCCCGGTCTCATCCCCGGCTTTACTGACGCCTACGTGCCGTATCCGACGATCACCAATCTCGGCGGCACGGTGAACTGGGTCATCAACTCGACCACGTTCCTCGAAGGCAACTACGGGATGATCAAGAACGAGCTGGCCGGCGGCAACGAGGGCGGTATCCTCGTCAACGACTCGGCGAACCGCCTGAACGGCCTCGCGAGCTTCCCCCTGCTCTATCCCAACGCGGGTGTGATTCCGACCGGCTCATATGCCTACGGGGTCATGCAGGCTGAGAAGCCGGTGTTCTGGGATGGCACGAGCGTCAACCTGCCGCCCGTCTTCGGGTGGGGCTCGCTCATCGGCGCGGCGCCGCCGAACCAGCGCTATCCCGGCTGGCTGAACATCAACCGCACGCAGGACTTCTCGGTCGCCGTGACCAAGATCTCCGGTCACCACACGCTGAAGGGTGGGTTCTACAACAACCACAGCTTCAAGGCGCAGAACGTCGGGGCCGGCGGCATCGCCAACCTGTCGTTCCAGGGCTTCGTGGACTTCGGCCAGAACACCAACAGCCCGGTCGACACCGGCTTTGGCTACGCCAACGCGCTGACCGGCGTCTACAACCAGTACCTCCAGGCGTCGAACTTCACCGAAGGCTCGATGCTCTACAACAACACGGAAGGGTACCTGCAGGACAACTGGAAGGTGAACAGCCGCCTGACGCTCGACTACGGCGTCCGCCTCACCCACCAGCAGCCGCAGTACGACCAGTTCCAGCAGATGTCGAACTTCTTCCCCGATAAGTACTCGGTGGCGGCGGCTCCGACACTCTACGTCTCGGGCTGCAACAACGGCTCGACCACCTGCACGGGCAATGCGCTCAACGCGATGGATCCGCGCAATGGCCAGGTCATCTCGGTGCCGGGTGCGTTGAACACCCAGGCGCTGATCGGCACGCCGATTCCTGGCACGGGCAATGCCGCGACGAACGGCATCATCCAGGCCGGTAACGGCATCTCGAAGTACGGCTACACCTGGCCGGCAGTCGTGTTCGGGCCGCGCTTCGGCTACGCCTACGACCTGACCGGGACCCAGAAGTACGTCGTCCGCGGCGGCGGCGGCTGGTTCTACGATCGTCCGGACGGCAACACCGTCTTCTCGATCCCCGGCAACCCGCCGATCTCGACGTCGCAGAACCTGCTCACCGGACAGCTGCAGAACGTCGGCAGCGGATCCGGCCTCAGCCCGCAGCCGGTTCCGGCGCTGGTCACGTTCCAGTACGACGCGCAGGTTCCGGCGTCCATTCAGTGGAACTCGGAAATCCAGATGGCTCTGCCCTGGTCGACGGCGCTGACCGTCGCCTACGTCGGCAACCATGGCTACAACCGCATGGGCGCGTTCCAGGGCGGCAGCACCGTCAACCTCAACGCTGTCGACTACGGCGCGGCATTCCTGGCGTCGAACCAGGATCCGACCAAGGGCGTCAGCGCGGTGCCCGGGGCGAACGCCTACACGACGAACCTGCTTCGTCCGTTCCACGGACTGAGCACGATCAACGAGAACGAGACAGCGTTCCACGACACCTACCACTCGCTGCAGTTCACGCTGAACCGTCGCTATCGCAATAGCTTCGCGTTCGGCGCCAACTACACGCGGGGCCTGTCGTTCACGGGCAACACCGGCCTGCTGCTGCGCTTGCAGCACAACGCCGATGGTTCCTTCGCCCCGCGCGCCGACCAGGCTGCCTACGAGGCGCTCAACAACACCCTCGATCTTCGGCCGAATGTCGTCAAGCTGAACGGCCTGTATGACATTCCGAAGCTCCACGGGTCCGACGCCGGCGCGATGAAGGCGCTCGGCTACGTGTTGAACGACTGGCAGGTCTCGGGTGTGTTCACCGGCACGTCGGGCACGGCCTACGACCTGGGCTACTCGTACAACGCCAACGGCGGCAACGTGAACATCACGGGTTCGCCCGACTTCAACGGCCGTATCGCCTACGTGGGCGATCCGGGCGGCGGCTGCTCGGACAACCAGTACGGACAGTTCAACGTCTCCGCCGTCAGCGGCCCGCAGTCGGGTTCGGTCGGCATGGAGTCGGGTCGTAACATCCTGCGCGGCTGCTTCATCAAGCAGACCGACATGGCCCTGGCCAAGAACGTCCGGCTGGGCGGCCAGCGGAACCTCCAGTTCCGCATGGACGTGTTCAACCTGTTCAACACCTACAACATCAACACGCGCTCGTCGACGGTCACCTATACAAGCCCGACCAACCAGACGATCGTGAACAACCAGTACAACGCGGACGGCTCGCTGAACTCAGCGCGCCTGACGCCGCGCACCGCAGGCTTCGGCGCGGCCACCGCCGCACAGAACCTCGGCGGCGAAGCGGGCCTCGGCACCAACTACAACCGGTTGATGATGCTGCAGGTTCGCTTCCAGTTCTAAGGATCGCCGGGGGGCTTCGGCCTCCCGGACTCCGGACACGCGCCCGCGACGCATCGCGGGCGCGACAATCGAACGGCGGGTGGGGCTGGTCCTCACCCGCCGTTTTCATTTTAGGGGGATCATCCGCGGCGGGACGCTGCGGAGCTACTTCCTGGTCGCCCTGGCGAGATTCGCTCGTGCCGCCGCGTAGTCCGGATCCAGGCGCAGCGCTTCCTGAAACTGCTGGATGGCCTCGTTCCGGCGTCCCGTGCGTGCGAGCGCGACGCCGAAATCGTTGCGGACCGTCGCCACCCTCGGATCGAGCGCCAGGGCCGCCTGGAACTCGACGATCGCGTGCTCGAAGTCCTGCAGCGACATCATGACGTTCGCAAGGTTGGCGTGCCCCGATGCGTCACGAGGCGCTGCCTGAACGACCAGACGGAGCTGAGCCGCCGCGTCTGCAAAGGCCCCGTTGCGGGCGAGGGCGATTCCGAGCTTCATGCGGGTCGCCGGAGTATCGCCACCCTGGGTCAGCGCGTCCCGGTAGTGGGCAGCCGCCGCGGCGTACTCGCCGACGGCGGTCGAGGCGTCACCGAGCTGGACGGCGGTGGCACCGGCCGGCGCGCCCGGGTCCGTGGCCTGACCGCCGCCGGCGCCCTGAAGCTGCGTCCTGGCCTCCTCACCGTGTCCGGTCTGAGCCAGGAGAATCGTCAGGTTGGTCCGCGCGAAGGTGAGGCCGGGTTTGATCTCCAGCGCGGTCCTATAGGCGGCGGCCGCTTCGTCCTGGCGTCCGAGCTTGTGCAGCGCGACCCCGAGATTGCCGTACGCCTCGGCATACCCGGGGGCAAAGCGAATGGCCTGGCGCTGTTCCGCGACCGCTTCGTCGAGGCGCCCGAGCTCCATCAGCGTCGTGCCGAGATTGTTGTGCAGCTGGGCGTCCGTCGGATTGATGCGCAGCGCCGCGCGGAACGACTCGATCGCGCGCTCGCGCTGCGGCGGCACTTCGCGTTGCGCGGCCACCCCGAGATTCTCGAGACAGAGCCAGCATCCCGGGTTCTGCTGAAGCGTGACGGCGTAGAGCGTGACGCCGTCGGCGTATTTGCGGGCTTCGGCGTGTGTGGCGAGCGCCAGGGGCACGATGATCACCACGCAGAGCACACGCTCGGCGACCATCGCCGTGAGACCGGCGCGGAGTGCCAGACTCGTGAGCATGGCGGCCACGGGCACGAACACCGCCGCGCACGCCAGATACTGAAAATGGTCGGCGACGAACGAGTAACGGAACGGATAGACGTTGACGAATCCGAGGGCCGGGCCCAGCGTGGCGCAGAAGACGACCGCGGCGGCGAGCGGCGCGCGCGATCGCCGGCGGACCGCCCAGCCGGCCAGGAGCATGACGACGACCGCGGCTGGAAAGAGGTACTGCCACCAGACGTCCTGGCTCACGTTCCAGCGCGGATAGATGAACGTCAGGTTGACCGGCCAGAGATCCTTCCCTGCATAGAACAACACCGCGCGGCCGGCCACCAGCAGGCGTTCGATCGGCGTGAGGGTGAAATCGGCGCCGCGCGCCCCAATGAAGGTCCTCTCCACCCAGGCCGTGGTCACGCCCGCCAGCGCACCCAGCGCGAGGAAGGGCACGAGGGGGCGGACGTCGCGCCGCCAGTCGAGCGAGCCGCGTCGCCACCAGAACACGGCGAGGAGCGCCGCCGGCAGAGTCGCTGTCACCGTCTTGCTCGCGAGCGCGCAGAAGAACAGCGTCAGGCTGACGAGGTAGCTTCGCGGGTCGCGCTGCCGATCGTAGCGAAGATAGGCCAGCGCCGCCGCCATGTAGAAGACGCCCGACAGCGTGTTCTTGAGCTCCGTCATCCAGGCGACAGATTCGGCCTGGACGGGATGCAGCGCGAAGATCGCGCCCGCCACCAGCGCGCCGCGTATCTCGAGACGCCTGAGAAACACGACGAGCAGGCTGGCGGAGACGCCGTGCAGGATGACGTTCACCAGGTGGTATCCGAGGAACGTGTCGTGCCACAGAAGCGCCTGCAGCCAGAACGCAGAGTGAACGAGCGGATAGTACTGCTGCGTCGCCCCGGGCTCGAACCAGATCCGCGCCAGACCGGCCCACGACCGCAGCCCAGCCCGCGTCAGGTGCCCATCGTCGTCCCAGAGCATCGTGCCGTGCAGAGCCGGCGCGTATGCGGCGATCAGCACGATGAAAACACAAGCAACAAACCCGAGCATGCCGGCCACCGCCGAGCGGCGTGCGTCGATGCGTACGTCCATGGAATTCCCGGCATGGTAGCAGCCTTCACGCGTTCGGCTCCCGCGGCATCAACGCGCGCTCGAGCCCTCGCGCGTATCGGCCGTGAGGTGGGGCGAAGCTCGGCGCATGGGAATGATCCCGCCACCGTCTGTTTTTTGCTATAACTGCCCCCAGGAGAAAACACTCTTATGCGAACTGGTCTTTTTCGTGCGCCGTTTGCCCTGGCCGGCGGCACTGCCGTTCTGTTGACAGGCGCCCTCGTGCATCTCACCGCGCAGGCTCCCCCGCCAGCTGGGCAGGGGGGCGGACGCGGCGGCGGACGCGGCGGTCTTGCACCCGCACTCTTTTCCGCGTTTGACGCCAACAAGGACGGCGCAGTGTCGCGCGACGAGTTCACCGGCGCGTTCGACAAGTGGTTCGGCGACTGGGACACCGCGAAGACCGGATCGCTGTCGGCGGCCGAGATCGGCGACGGACTGACACGCGTCACGGCCGCGTACGCGCCGGCCCCGCCCCCTGGCGGCGGCCAGGACGCCTGCGGCGGTCGCAGCGCCAACCCGCACGTCGCCTGCCAGTCGGACGTCGACAAGATGATGGCCGCCCTTCCAGACAAGGCGATGGCCAAGCCACTGAAGCCGCGCAAGGTGCTCGTGCTCGGCGCGGCGCGCGGTTTCGTCCATTCCTCGATCCCACTCGCCGCGAAGACGATTGAGGAGATGGGCAAGAAGACCGGCGCGTGGACGGCCACGACGACGTATGACGCCGCCGACATCAACAGCGAGAACCTCAAGCAGTACGACCTGATTTTCCTCGATAGCACCACCGGCTGTTTCCTCGACGATCCGGCCGATCCGGCGGCGACGGCGGCGCGGCGGGCGGCACTCCTCGAATTCATCCGCGGCGGCAAGGGCATCGCGGGCATTCACGCAGCGACCGATTCGTACCACGGCGCGTCGTGCGGCGGCGGCGCGGCGGCCCCGGCAGGCCGCGGGCGCGCGGGCGGGCGGGCCGGCGGCCCCGGTGGCGCCCTCGCGACCGCGATGGTCGCGCAGGGCGACAAGGACGGCGATGAGAAGCTGTCGCGCGCGGAATTCACGGCAGTGACGGCCGCCTGGTGGGACAAGCTCGACATAGACAAGGCCGGCCGGATCGCGCAGGCCGACTTCGCTCCGCGGTTTGCCGCGCTGACGCCCGCTCCAGCGCCCCGCGGCGGAGGCCGCGCCGGCGCCGAGGCCAACGCCGCACAGGGCAAGCCTGGCGGCGATCCCCTCTGGCCAGAATTCAACACGATGATCGGCGGATACTTCAAGTTCCACTGGGTGGATCCGCAGGAGATCACCGTCAAGATCGACGACCCCAAGAGCCCGCTGACCCAGATGTTCCACGGCCAGGAATGGGTGATCCACGACGAGACCTACACCTTCAACCAGGACTCGTTCTCGCGCACCAACGTGCATGTGCTGACGTCGATCGACTACGACAAGATGAGCGACGTGGACAAGGCCAAGGAAAGCGGCATGCGGACGGATCACGACTACGCTCTCAGCTGGATCCGCCGCGAAGGCAAGGGACGCCTCTTCTACGAGGCGCACGGCCATGCCGAACGCAACTACGCGATCAAGCCGTTCCTCGAGCACATCCTCGCCGGCGTCCAGTACGCCCTCGGCGACCTAAAGGTCGAAGACACTAAATAAAACCGAAGGACACGAAGGAGCGAAGGAACGCGTCCGGGTGCGGCGCAGGTCTGGACGGCCTGCGCTGCACACTGCGGGATCATCCACTCTCGACCGGGTCGGAGCCGTGCACAGCAGCCTCCACGGGACCCGCTGCGCTCCTGTCCCTCCGGCAATCCGCCAGGGCAGAACGAAAGGCACGCAGATGACAGGATCCAAGGTGCTGGCAGCGGCCGCCGCAGTCGCGGTCAGCGCTGCGGCGGCAGCCGCGCAGAACGGTTCGCAGTTTCGCGACTGGAACGACACGGCTCTCGCGGACAATCCGCGCCTCGCGCCGAAGCTTGCGTGCGCGGCGCTCGTGTCGCAAACCGGCTATGACGTCTCGGTGCTGTCCGCCACTACCATCGCGGCCGCGGGAGACGTGCCGGACTTTTGCCGCGTCATCGGACTCATTCAGCCCGAAGTCCGGTTCGAGGTGGATCTGCCGGCACGCTGGAATGGCCGCGTCTACATGCTCGGCAACGGCGGGTATGCCGGCGAGGCGCTCGACAACCCCGGGCGAGAAGGCACTGCGGCGCGCGCGGTCGGCCGCGGCTTCGTGGCCGTGCAGACCAACACCGGCCACGATGGCGCGACCGAACCGTTGGCGGCCTTTGCGGCGAACCCGCAGAAGCTCGCCGACTACGCGTTCCGCGCCGTCCACGTCACCGTGGTCACGGCAAAGGCGCTGGCCAGCGCGTATTACACCGCCCCGGCCAGCCGCGCCTATTTCGACGGCTGCTCGACCGGCGGACGCCAGGGGCTCATTTCCGCGCAGCGTTTTCCCGACGACTTCGACGGCATTGTCGTCGGCGCGCCGGTGCTGAACTTCTCGGCGACGATGATCGGCTACGCGAAGGACCAGAAGGCGCTCGCAGCGGCGCCGCTGAACGCCGACGCGGTCAGGACGATCGCCGAAGCGGTGCTCGCGAAATGCGACGTGCTCGACGGCGTCAAAGACGGCGCCATCGACGATCCGCGGCGTTGTCCCTTCAACCCGTCGAAGGACATCCCGACCTGCGGCGGTGACGCACCCGCCGCCGGCTGTCTGACCGCCGCGCAGATCGGCAGCGTCGAAACGATCTATGCACCGCTGCGGCGCGGCAGCGGCGCGTTCTTTCCGGGCTGGCCGGTTGGAGCCGAATCTGGATGGATCCCGTGGTTTCAGTCGCCCAACGGCAAGAGCATCGCCTGGAGTTTCGGCGAGGCGTACCTCAAGAACATCGCCTTCGGTCGCGCCCGCGCGAGCTACGACTGGCTCACGTTCGACGTCAACGCTGATCTCGACAAGATCCAGGCCTCGCAGGCGCTGATCGACGCGACGAGCCCGGACCTGTCGCGCTTCAAAGCGCGCGGCGGCAAGATCGTCAGCTATGTCGGCTGGGCAGACCCGGCGCTGAACCCGCTGATGAGCGTCGGCTATTACGAGAGCGTCACCCAGGCGATGGGCCCGTCGACGCCGGAGTTCTACCGGATGTTCATGGTGCCGGGGATGGCGCACTGCGGCGGCGGCAGCGGCACGTCGGCGTTCGACGCGTTCACGCCGCTGGTGCAATGGGTCGAGAAAGGTACGGCCCCCGCGTCCCTGCCGGCGTCGCGGGTCGTGGACGGGAAGGTCGTGCGAACCCGCCCGCTCTGCCCCTATCCGCAGACCGCGATCTACAAAGGCAGCGGCTCGACCGACGACGCGGCGAATTTCGCGTGCGGCGTGCGGTGACGTTGGAGCGACGCCGGACCTGAGGGTCCGGTCTACACCGGTCCCTACCGGAGTGTAGGCCGGGTCTTCAGACCCGGCGTCGCTCAGACCGGGCGGCGCCCTATTTCTTCGCGGCCGCGGGCGTCGTTGTCTTCGCCGGCGCACTCTGGAACAGCAGCGGCCCGACGTCGTGCAGGTGGTGGCGCCAGACCATCCATTCGTGGCGGCCTTCGCCGACCTGGAACGTGTGCGGGATATTGGCCTTGGTCAAGGCCTCGTCGAGCGTCTTGGCGCTGGGACCGACCAGGTTGTCGTCCTTGCCGATGCCCATCCAGAGCAGCTTCAGCTTCTTGTAGCCGCCGTTGAAGAACTCGGCATAGCTCTGATCGGGATTCGCCTGCGATCCGGCGCTCATCACCACGAGGTAGTGGAAGGTGTCGGGATGGGTGAAGCCAATCTGCACCGTCTGGCCACCGCCCATCGAGAGACCGCCGAGCGCGCGATTGTCGGCGCCGGGCAGCGTGCGGTAGGTCTTCTCGACGTAGGGGATGATGTCGGTCAGAAGGTCCTGACCGAAGAGTCCGCCGGGCTGAGCTGCCGGTGAACCGGGCGCGGGCGGTGCGCCGCGGCCGCCAAAGGCGGCGCGATCCTGATCGCGATCGGGAACCGTGCCGACCCCGGCGCGCGCGTAGCCGAGCGGGTTGACGATGATCATCGGCTTCGTCTTCCCCTCGGCGATGAGGTTGTCCATGATGTAGTTGGCGCGGCCAGTGAGTATCCAGCTCGAATCGATGTTGCCCGAGCCGTGCAGCAGGTAGAACACCGGATACTTCGCGGTGCCCTTCTCGTAACCGGGCGGCGTGTAGATCCACAGCGTGCGCGGAGCGCCGATGCTCTTCGAGTCATAGGTTTCGAGGCGCACCGTTCCGTGCGGAACCGGCTTGGCATCGTCGAATTCCAGGCCGTCGCCAGGGATCTCGAACTGGCTGGCCGACGGGAAGCCGCCGAAGCCGATCTTGACCCAGGGGGACTGCGGGTCCATGGCGATGACACCGCCTTGGCCGTTTACCGCGTCGACGCGGAACTGATAATTGTAGACGTCGTGCGGCAGCGGGCCGATCGTCGCCGACCAGACGCCGGTGGCCTCGTCTTTGGTCATCGGGTAGGAGGGCTTGCCCTCGATCTCGCCGATGAGCTCGACCGTCTTGGCGTTCGGCGCGCGGAAGCGCACCGTGACGGTCTTGTCGGGATGAACTTCCGGCGACACGATCTGCACGCCGCGTCCGCCGCCGCCGCCACGTCCCTGGCCGGCCGCCTGCCCCGCCGGCGGCGTGGCCGGCGCCTGCGCACTGCCGATCGCCGCCGCTGTTACCGCAATCACGAACGAAAGTCCTAAACGTTTCATTGAGAGGCTCCTGATGCTCGCAGTCTAGCGCGGATATCGCTCACGCCAGTGCGATTAACGCACGAAGATCGCGCGGGGCATGCGCTACGATGCCGCACATGACACCCCGCAGCGACGTCGTCGGCTCCCTCCTGCGCCCTGACTATCTACGCGACGCGCAGGGCAGGCTGCAGCGTGGCGAACTCACGCCCGCCGCCTACAAGACCGTCGAGGACCGCGCGGTCGGCGAGGCGGTCGCGCTGCAGCAGCAGGCCGGACTCGACGTCGTGACCGACGGCGAGATGCGTCGGTACGCGTTCTTCGGACACCTCGCCGAGTCGCTCGAAGGATTCGACAAGACCGCCGGCTGGTCGATCACGTTCCACGACAACCAGGGACACGAGGCGACGGTGCCGCGCCCGGTCGTGGTGGGCAAACTGCAGTGGCGCCGCCAGATGGCCGTCGAGGAGTTCACCTATCTGCGCGGCCGCACGGCCGTGCCGGCGAAGGTGACGCTGCTCAGCGCGCAACAGGCTGCGGCGTACTACGATCCGGAGAAATCGAAAGGGGCCTACCCCACGCTCGACGCCTACCTCGCGGATCTCGTCGACTTCACCCGCCGGGAGATCACCGAACTGCGGCGGCTCGGCTGCGAGTACGTGCAGATCGACGCCCCGCAATATGCCGCGCTGCTCGACGAGAAGATCCGCGAAGGCTATCGCCGGCGTGGCGCCGACCCCGACCGCATGCTCGCCGCGTCGGTCGAGATGGACAACGCCATCATCGCCGGGCAACCAGGCCTCACCTTCGGCATCCACATCTGCCGCGGCAATCACAAGAGCATGTTCTACGCCTCGGGCGGCTACGACCGGATCGCCGAGCAGGTGTTCGGCAGGTCGAAGTTCGACCGGTTCCTGCTCGAGTACGACGACGAACGTTCCGGCACGTTCGAACCGCTTCGCCACGTCCCCGACGGCCGCATCGTCGTGCTCGGACTGGTGAGCTCGAAGCTGCCGCGGATGGAGGCGCCAGAGACCTTGAAGGCTCGCATCACGGAGGCGTCGCGGTTCGTCCCTCTCGATCGCCTGGCACTCAGTCCGCAGTGCGGCTTCGCATCGACGCACGAGGGGAACAGCATCTCCTCCGACGTACAGCGCCAGAAACTGGAGCTCGTCGGACGGGTCGCGCGCGAGGTGTGGACGTAGCCGGTTGCCGGCGCGCCTGGCTCAATCGAAGGGCGTTCCGACGTAGTTCTCGGCGAGGCTGGTCATGGCCGCCTCGGAGCTGACGAGGTAGTCGAGATCCGCGAGCTGCCGCCGCCGGTCGAACGGAGTCGCGTCCTCTGCGACGTGCAGCGACGAGGTCATCCACCACGAGAAACGCTGCGCGCGCCAGGCGCGGCGGAGGCCGCGATCGGAATAGGCGTCGAGCGCCGAGGTGCGGCTCGAGCCGTAGTAGTCCGTCAGCGCGACGGCCAGCCGCTTCACGTCGGCCATCGCGAGGTTCAGCCCCTTGGCGCCGGTCGGGGGCACGATGTGCGCGGCATCGCCGGCGATAAACAGCCGGCCGTAGCGCATCGGCTCGAACATGAAGCTGCGCATGCCGGTGACGCTCTTCTGGGTAATCGTCCCTTCAGCGGGCCGCCAGCCGTCGCTCGTCGCCAGCCGCAGCTGCAGCTCGCGCCAGATGCGATCGTCGGGCCACTCGTCGAGGCGCTCGTCCGGCCCGACCTGCAAATAGAGGCGGGTCACCGACGGCGAGCGCATGCTGAAGAGCGCGAAGCCGCGATCGTGCAGGCTGTAGACCAGCCAGTCTGACGAAGGCGGCGCGTCGGCGAGGATGCCAAGCCATCCGAACGGATAGACGCGCTCGAACACCTGGGTGGCCGCCACAGGGATCGACGACCGGCAGACGCCATGGAAGCCGTCGCATCCGGCGATGAAGTCGCACGCGATCTCGCGGCGCTCTCCCTCGCGATCGGTAAATGCGACGCGCGGGCGTGAGGACTCGGGATCCAGCAGCCGCACGTCCGTGACGCCGAACAGCAGCGGCCGCTCCGTCGCGGCGCGCGCGTCGATGAGATCGCGGACGAGCTCGTTCTGTCCGTAGATCGTGATCGCCCGTCCGCCGGTGAGGCGCTCGAAGTCGACGGCGTGCCGTTCTCCGCCGAAGGCGATGTGGATGCCGCCATGGCGCAGCCCGTCCCGCGCCACGCGCCCGGCGACGCCCGCCTCGTGCATCAGGTCGACGGTCCCCTGCTCGAGCACGCCGGCACGCACGCGCTCGACCACGTGTTGCTCGGTGCTGCGCTCCAGGACGATCGAGTCGATTCCCTGCCGATGGAGGAGCTGCGCCAACATCAGCCCGGCCGGACCGCCGCCGACGATCGCGACCTGCGTGCGCGCGCCGATCATGACCCGCGGACGCTGGCGCCGATCTCCGCGGCCGCCTGCTGCAGCAGCGGCAGGAACTCCTTCTGCAGCGTCTGACGGTCGGCGCGTCCCGCCGAGACGCCGACGTTGACCGCGGCGACAACGCGCCGGCCGGCGCCGACGATCGGCACCGCCATCGAGCGCAGCCCCAGCTCGAGCTCCTGGTCGACGATGGCGTAGCCCTGTCCGCGAACGCGATCGATTTCGCCGCGCAGCTCGTTCTTGTCGACAATGGTGCGTGGCGTGTGGCGCGCCAGCTTCACCCGCGCCAGCACCCGTGCCCGCGAGGCCTCCTCGAGATTGGCGATCAGCACGCGTCCGAGCGACGTCGTCGCGGCGGGCAGGCGGCTGCCGACGGCCAGGCCGATCGAGAGGATCCGCTTCACCGCGGCGCGGGCGACATAGACGATGTCGTCGCCGTCGAGCACGGCGACCGACGACGACTCGTGCAGCTGGCTCGACAGGCGTTCAAGCACCGGCTGCGCGAGGCGGGCAATCGAGGTCGAGCCGAGATAGTTCGAGGCCAGCGACAGGGTGGCCGGGGTGAGTTCGTAGACGCCGTTCTGGCCGCTGGCATAGCCGAGCGTCATCAGCGTATGGAGACAGCGGCGGGCGGCGGCGCGCGAGAAGCCGGTGGCGAGCGAGATTTCGCGGATCGACAGCTGTGGTTTTCCCTCGCCGAAGGCGCGGATGACGGCCAGGCCGCGGGCGAGCGACAGCATGAAGTCAGGATCACTGGCCATGTTCAGTACCTCGGTAACGGCGGCGATTATCGCACGAAAGAGACGATAATCGTTTGACCGGCCTTGGCGCGATGGTAGGCTGCCTGCGTGCTTCGTCTCGACGAGGCGATCGCCCGTTACGTCCATCCCGGCGATCGCGTGGCCCTCGAGGGCTTCACCCACCTCATCCCCTTCGCGGCCGGTCACGAAATCATCCGCCAGGGGATCGACGGCCTCACGCTGATCCGGATGACGCCGGATCTGCTCTACGACCAGATGATCGGCGCCGGATGCGCCAGGAAGTTGATCTTCTCGTGGGGCGGCAATCCTGGCGTCGGGTCACTGCCGCGGCTGCGCGACGCCATCGAGCATGGCTGGCCCGTCCCGCTCGAGATCGAAGAACACAGCCACAGCGCGATGGCGCATGCCTATGCGGCCGGCGCCGCCGGCCTGCCGTGCGCCGTCTTCCGCGGCTATCTCGGCTCCGATCTCCCGAGCGTGAACCCGAACATCCGACAGATCGTCTGTCCGTTCACCGGCGAAGCGCTCGCAGCGGTGCCGGCGCTGCGCCCCGACGTCACGATCATCCACGCTCAGCAGGCCGACCGCGACGGCAACGTGCTCATCGACGGCATCGTCGGCGTGCAGAAAGAGGCCGCGCTCGCGGCGGCCCGCGCCATCGTCACGGTGGAGGAAGTGGTCGATCGGTTTCCCCCGCACGGCCGCAGCGCCGTCGTCCTGCCGGCCTGGACGCTGACCGCCGTCGTGCAGGCGCCCGGCGGCGCGCGACCGTCCTACGCGCACGGCTACTACGGGCGCGACAACGCGTTCTACGCCGCCTGGGAAAGCATCGCGAAGGATCGCGGCACGTTCCAGGCGTGGATGCAGGAGCATCTGGGCCTATGAACGCGACCTACACGGCGCAGGAAATCATGACGATCGCCGCGGCCCGGGCGCTGACCGACGAAGACGTGTGTTTCGTCGGGATCGGACTGCCGTCGGCGGCGTGCAACCTCGCCCGCCTGACCCACGCGCCGCGGCTGCGGCTGATCTATGAATCCGGCACCATCGAGACACGGCCCGACGTGCTGCCGCTGTCGATCGGCGACGGTGAACTGCACGAGACCGCGCTCACGACGGTGTCGGTGCCGGAGATTTTCAGCTACTGGCTGCAGGGCGGGCGCATCGGTGTCGGCTTTCTCGGCGGCGCGCAGGTCGATCGCTTCGGCAATCTGAACAGCACGGTAATCGGTCCCTACGCCAAGCCGTCGGTGCGGCTGCCGGGCGGCGGCGGCGCGCCGGAGATCGCGACCGGCTGCCGGCGGATCTACATCATCATGACGCAGACGCCGCGGACGTTCGTCGAGCGCGTCGACTTCATCACTTCGCTCGGGCACGGTCCGACCGGCCGCGAACGGCGCGCGCTCGGTCTCGGAAGCGAGGGACCGGCGCTCATCGTCACCGATCTGTGTATGATGAGGCCCGATCCCGAAAGCAAGGAGTTCGAGGTCGTGAGCGTGCATCCCGGCGTCAGCGCCGAGACCGTCCGCGAGCGCACCGGATGGCCGGTGCGGTTCGTCCCGCAGGTCGACGAGACGCCCGCGCCACGGGCGTCGGAGCTCGAGGCGCTGCGCGATCTGCAGGCGCGGACCGCGCGCGCACACCAGAGGACACCGTGAGCACCGATTCGCGCGCCGACGCGCGCAGCCAGCCGCCGCTGACCTATCCCCCTTACCTGTCGAACGCACTCCGGGCGCCGGCGCGGCCGCTGATCAAGGTGCCGGGCAACCTGCGCGATCTGGCCGCGCCGGTCTACGGATACCTGCCGGTCGGCCAGGCCGACAGCGACTTGACCAGACAGCACGGCGCCGAGCCGCTCGGCGAACGGATCATCGTCTCGGGGCGCATCCTCGACGAGGACGGCCGGCCGGTCCGGCACACGCTGGTCGAGATCTGGCAGGCGAACGCCGCCGGGCGCTACTTCCACGCGCTCGACGATCACCCGGCGCCGCTCGACCCGAACTTCACCGGCGCGGGCCGGGCGATCACCGACGGCGCCGGGCACTACCGCTTCCTGACGATCAAGCCCGGCGCGTACCCGTGGCGCAACCATCCCAATGCCTGGCGGCCGGCACACATCCATTTCTCGCTGTTCGGCGAGTCATTCGAGTCGCGCCTGGTTACGCAGATGTACTTCCCGAACGATCCGCTGTTCCCGCAGGATCCGATTCTGCAGTCGATTCCCGACGCGGCGGCGCAACGCCGGCTCGTTTCCGAGTTCGACCTCGCGCTCACCGAGCCCGAATGGGCGCTCGGCTACCGCTTCGACATCGTGCTGCGCGGCCGCCATTCGACGCCGTTCGAGGGGCGGGCATGAGCCGGGGCCACGCCGATCGCGTCGCGACGCCGTCGCAGACGGTGGGCCCGTTCTTTCACTTCGCGCTCGCGCCCGACGAACGGCTCGGTTCGGTCGCCGGCAACGCGGTCGGCGAGCGGCTGCAGCTGCGCGTGCGGGTGATCGACGGCGCCGGCATGCCGCTGCCCGACGCGCTCGTCGAGGTCTACCAAGCCAACGCCGCCGGCGAGTACGGCGCGAGCGGCTTCGCCGGGTTCGGCCGCCTCGCGACCGGCCACGACGGCAGTTGCTTGTTCGAGACCATCCGCCCCGGCCGCGCCGCGGCACCCGAGGGCAGCGCGCAGGCGCCGCACCTCAACGTCTGCCTGTTCATGCGCGGTCTGCTGCGCCATCTCTACACGCGGGTCTACTTTGCCGGCGACCCGGATCTCGAGACCGATCCGCTGCTGGCCCTCGTTCCCGCGGATCGACGCGCGACGCTGCTCGCGACGCCGACGGCGGGCGCATCGAACAGCTGGGAGTGGGAGATCCGCCTCCAGGGTCCGCACGAGACGGTATTCTTCGACCTGTGAGCGGCGACAGGCTCATCGACGCCTTTTCCACGACCCCCGCGTTGTCGGATCTGTTCTCCGACAGCGCGCTGATCGGCGCGATGCTCGATTTCGAGGTTGCGCTGGCGGTGGCGGAGGCGCGCCTGGACCTCGTCCCCGACAGTGCGGCGGCGGTCATTGCCGCAGCGGCCCGGGCCATCGATCCGGCTCGCATCGACATGGCGCCCTTCCTCGCCGACGTGCGCCGCCATGCGACGCCCGCGATCCCGCTGGTCGCGCTGCTCGTGGAGCAGGTGCGCCTTGCCGACCCTGGGGCGGCGGCTTTCGTCCATTTCGGCGCGACCAGCCAGGACGTCGCCGACACGGCGCTCGTCCTGCTGCTCCAGCGCGTGCGCCCGCTGCTGCAGCCGACCTACGACAGACTGACCGCCGCGCTGACGCGGCTGTCGGACGCGCACGCCGCCACCGTCATGCTCGGCCGCACGCTCCTGCAGCCGGCGACGCCGATCACGTTCGGCCTCAAGGCCGCCGTCTGGGGCGCGGGCGTCGGGGAGGGCTGGTGGCGGCTCCACAGCGCGCTCAGTCACGCCGCCACGCTGCAGTTCGGCGGTGCCGTCGGCACGCGGGCCGCGCTCAGCGACCAGGGGCCGCAGGTCGCGGCGGCGCTGGCCGAAGAGCTCGGGCTGCGAGTGTGTCCCCCGTGGCACACCCGCCGCGGCCGCCTCGCGGCCATCGGCAGCGACTGCGCCATCCTGGCCGGCGCGCTCGGCAAGGTCGCGCGTGACGTCGCGCTGCTGGCGCAGGCCGAAGTCGGCGAAGCCGCCGCGGCCGGCGGCGGATCGTCGGCGATGCCGCAAAAGCGGAACCCGGCGGGATGCGCCGTGGCGATCGCCGCCGCGATGCGTGTGCCGGGGCTGGCCTCGGGGCTCCTGAGCGGACTCGTCCAGGAACACGAGCGGGCCCTCGGCGGCTGGCAGCTCGAATGGTCCGCACTCAGTGGCACGATCCAAGCCACCGGCGCCGCGCTCGCCGCCGTCACCGACACGATCGCCAGCCTCGAGGTGTTTCCCGAGCGCATGCGCGCCAATCTCGACGCGACCGCCGGCGCCGTCTTCGCCGAACGCGCCTCGCTGCTGCTGCGCGCCGCGGCCGGGCGGGACGCCGCCGAGGCGATCGTGTCGCGCGCGCTGGCGCGAAGCCGAAGCGAGGGCCTCACCTTCCCCGCCGCGCTGCGCGCCGACGCGGACGCCGTCGCGGCGCTCGGCACGCGTCTCGACTCGATCGATCGGTTTGACGAGGACATCGCCGCGGCCGAAGCGGTCCGCCGCGAGCTGATTCAGAGCTGACAGCCATGCCGCTCATCGACATCAACGGACACCGCTGCTTCTACCGCCTGGACGGGCGCGACGCCGATCCGGCCGTCGTGCTCTCCCATTCGCTCGGCCTCGACCACGCGTTGTGGGACACGCTGACGGCGGCGCTGCTGCCGCACGCGCGCGTGCTGCGCTACGACACGCGCGGCCATGGCGCGTCGGAGGCGACGGCCGGCGACTACCGCATCGAGACGCTCGCGCGCGACGCGCTCGCCCTCGCCGACGCGCTGGGTATCCGCACGTTCGCCTGGTGTGGTCTGTCGCTCGGCGGCATGATCGGTCAGTGGCTCGGCGCGAACGCGCCAGAGCGCCTGACCCGGTTGGTCCTGGCCAACACCTCGGCGCACGTCGACGCACAGGTGTTCGAGCAGCGCCGCGTCCACATGCTCGATCGCGGGCTGGACGACATCATCGACACGGTGATGAGCCGCAACTTCTCACCGCGCGGGCTTGCCTCGGGCGACCCCGCCGTCGACTGGGTGCGGCGGACCGTGCTCGGCAGCAACAGGACCGGCTACGCCGGCTGCTGCGCGGCGATTCGCGATCACGACGGCCGGCCGCTCCTCGCCCGCATCGGCGTGCCGACGCTGGTCATCTCGGGCGACGCCGACGCGTCGATGCCGCCGCCGCAGCACGGCCAGCTGCTGGCGGCCGGCATTCCCGGCGCGCGCGCGATCAGCCTTGACGCCGGGCATCTCTCCAACCTCGAGCGCCCGCGCGCCTTCAACGCCGCCGTCCTCGACTGCGTGGTGCCGGCGGCCGCCGATATCGGCGCGGCCGGGATGGCGATGCGGCGCGCCGTCCTCGGCGACGCGCACGTCGATCGCGCCGTCGCGGCGCAGACCGATTTCACTCGCGAGTTCCAGGCGCTCATCACTACGTTCGCGTGGGGCACGATCTGGACGCGCCCGGCGCTCGATCGTCCGACCCGGCGCCTGCTCGTACTGGCGATGACCGCGTCGATGGGGCGCTGGGAAGAGTTCCGGCTGCACGTCCGCACCGGCCTGGCCGCCGAGCTCGACGAGTCGGATCTCAAGGAAGTCCTGCTGCAGGTCGCCGTCTACGCCGGCGTGCCGGCGGCGAACACGGCGTTCCAGATCGCCGCCGAAGAGCTGTCGCGCGAGCGTCGCGAACCTCCGGGCCCGGGAGGCTCACGGGTGTGACGCTTCGGCGCGCCGTCTTTCGAAGATTCTGAAGAACAGCTCTTTGGTGAGGTGGCTGCCGGTCCAAGAAGACCGGCGCTCGCCGCCTGATGGTACACTCCCCTGGGCCATGGGCCTGACCCGCGCACATCTGAAACGCTGCTTCGTCGCGGCAGCCACCGTCGGTGTCGTCGTGTCAGCGGCAGCCGTTCGCCTCGCCGGCGCGCAGACAATCGAGCAGCGGCTGTCGAAAGTGGCCGCGGACATCTTCTCCACCGGCGCGCACGCCGACGCCGATATCGCCGAGCTCAAGGCGATCCTTGCGGAGGACCCGAAATCCGCGACGGCGCACACGCTGCTGGGCGTCGCCTATCTGACGAAGCGATCGCCCGACCTGGTCGGCGAAGCCGTCGGAGAGCTCCGCCAGGCGATCAGTCTCGACCCCTCGCTCGTACCGGCGCGCATCTATCTCGCGCGGCTCTACCTCGATCTCGGGCGCCCGGAACGCGCCATCGAGGAACTGCAGGCGGCGCTGACCGTGATGCCGGGGCAGCCGCAGGTGCTGGCGCTGCTCGGCGAGAGTCAGCGGCAATCCGGCAAGCCTGACGCGGCGTTGGACCTGACCGCCCAGGCGCTGAAGAGCGACCCGTCCCTGATGGAGGCGCGCTACTACCAGGGACTCGCACTGATCGATCTGAAGCGCCGCGACGAGGCGATCGCGGCCTTCGAAGCGGTGCTGGCGGGCGGCAGCAAGCGGCCGGAAGTCTACGCCAGCCTCGGCAGCGCCTATCTCGACGCGGGACGCCTCGACGCGGCCATCACCAGCCTGACCGACGGGATCACGCTCGATCCGTCGCGGCCGGCCGTGGTGATCCAGCTCGCCCGCGCCTATCGACTGAAGGGACAGCTCGCCAAGGCCGACACGTGGCTGACGCGGGCGCGCTCGATTGCGCCGGCCACCGCCGTGTCGGCGGCCGATCAGCAAATCCAGCGCGATCTCGCCTTCGAGGAAGGTCTGATTCGGCTCAAGCAGGTCCAGCTCGCGGCGGCGGCGCGTGACTTCAAGCAGGCGGTGGACCTCGATCCGAATTACGGCCTGGGCTATCGCTACCTGGCGGAGGTCTATCTGCGCCAGGGCCTCTACAGCAAGGCTCTCGACGAAGCGACCCGCGCCGAGGCGCTTGGTTCGCCTTTGCCCGACGACCTCCAGAAGACGCTCCGGGACAAAGCCCGCGGCGGTCCGGCCAAGAGACCGGCGTGATCGCACGGCTCGCACCGCTATGCGGACTGCTGGGGCTCGCGCTCGCCGGCAGTCAGACGCCTGCCGCGCCGGTCGCTCGCTTCGCCGACGTGACGGCGGCGGCGAAGATCGGCTTCGTCCACCAGTCGGGCGCGTCGGCCGGCAAGCGCATGGTCGAGACCTTCGGATCCGGCGTCGCCTGGATCGACTACGACAACGACGGCTTTCCGGATTTGTTCTTCGTCAATGGCGCGCCCGGCTCGTCCAACGCGCTGTATCACAACAACCGCGACGGCACCTTCACCGATGTCACCGCGAAAGCGGGCGTCGCAGGCACGAGCGCTGGCGATCGCGTCTTCAAGACCGGCGTGGCGGTCGGCGACTACGACAACGACGGCTACCTCGATCTGTTCGTCACGGCGTTCGGGCTCGACACGCTCTATCGCAACAACCACGACGGCACGTTCACAGACGTCACCGCCAAGGCGGGCGTCGCCGGCACACCGTCGCAGTGGAGCACGAGCAGCGGCTTTTTCGATTACGACCACGACGGCCGCCTCGACCTCTTCGTCGTCAACTACGTCGACTACCGCCTGAGCGAGAATCCGTACTGCGGCCAGAAGAAGGACGGGTATCGCATGTACTGCGATCCGAAGATCTTCGACGGCACCCCCGACCGCCTGTATCACAACAACGGCGACGGCACGTTTACCGACGTCTCCCAGAAGGCCGGCGTCGCCAATCCAGCCGGCAAGGGGCTCGGCGTCACCTTCTGCGACTACGATCGCGACGGCTGGCCCGACATCTACGTCGCCAACGACACGGTCCGGAATTTCCTCTACCGCAACAAGCACGACGGCACGTTCGAGGACGTCACCTACGCCGCGGGCGTCGGCTTCGACAGCAACGGCAAGCCGCGCGCCGGTATGGGGGTCGACTGCGCCGACCTCGACGGCGACGGCCGCCCGGATCTGTTCGTGACCAACTTCTCCGAAGAACTGAACGCGCTGTTCATCAACCGTGGCGACGGCACCTTCGAGGACAAGGCGTCGATGCCAGGGCTGCGCTCGGCCTTTCTCTCGCTCGGATTCGGCGCCAAGCTCTTCGATGTGGACAACGACGGCGATCTCGACATCTACGTCACCAACGGCCACGTCATCGACAACGTCAGGCTGTTCCAGCCGAACCTGAGCTACGCGCAGCGCGACCTCCTCTATGAGAACGTCGGCGGCGGCGTCTTCCGGGACGTCACCGCGCAGAGCGGCGCCGCGCTGCAGGTCGAACGGGTCGGGCGCGGCCTCGCCGTCGCCGACTTCGACAACGACGGCCGTCTCGACGTGGCGATCAACAATCTCGGGCGGCCCGCGGTCCTGCTCAGAAACCAGTCGCCCGACAGCGCCCACTGGCTGACGATCCAAGCGAAGGGGCACCGCAGTAACGCGTTCGGCCTTGGCGTCGTAGTCACCGCCGAGACCTCCGAGGGCACGCAGGTGCGCGAGATCAATAATGTGGCAAGCTACCTCAGCGCCAGCGACACGCGCCTGCACCTCGGCCTGGGGCGCGCGACGATGGTGAGGCGCCTCGAAGTGGCGTGGCCCGGCGGGGCGCGACAGGTGCTCGAGAACGTCAAAGCCGATCAAGTGCTGGTTATCGAGGAGGAGGTCAGATAGTGGCTCCAGGACGACTCCGACACACGCTTGCCGCGGTCAGTGCCGCCGCGGCGATTCCGCTGCTGATCCAGGCGCAGGACGCCATCCGCTACGTGCCGGCGAACGTCAACGACACGGCGTGGCTCACCCGCGCCAAGGATGCGCAGGTCAAGGCGATGGCGACGGTGTCGGCCTTCCACGACTTCCAGTTCTCCGATCACCTCGCCGAGAGCGGCATCACCTTCAGGCATCACATCGTCGACGACGCCGGCCGCACCTACAAGGCGGCGCACTACGACCACGGTAACGGTATTGCCGTCGCCGACGTCGACGGCGACGGGCTGCTCGACATCTACTTCGTGTCGCAGGTCGGCGGCAATCAGCTCTGGCGGAATCTCGGCGGCGGCAAGTTCGAGAACATCACCGCGTCGGCCGGCGTCGCTGTGCCCGACAAGGTCAGCGTCTCGGCCTCGTTCGCAGACATCGACAACGACGGCGATCAGGATCTCTACGTCACCACCGTGCGCGGCGGCAACATGCTGTTCGAGAACGACGGCCACGGCCACTTCAAGGACATCTCCGCGGCGGCCGGCGTCAACTACGTCGGCCACTCGTCAAGCGCCGTGTTCTTCGACTACGACCACGACGGCCTCCTCGACCTGTTGCTCGTCAACGTCGGCAAGTACACGACCGACGTCGTCGCGGGCGACGGCTACAAGTATTTCGTGGCGTTCGAGGATGCGTTCTCCGGCCACCTGCACCCGGAGCGGGCCGAGGCGAGCATCCTTTACCACAACACCGGCCACAACCACTTCGCCGACGTGACCGACCAGATGGGGCTGCACGATCTGTCCTGGTCGGGCGACGCCGCCATCATCGACGCCAACGACGACGGCTGGCCGGACGTCTACCTGTTGAACATGCAGGGGGACGATCAGTACTACGAGAACGCCGGCGGCAAGCGGTTCGAGAACAAGAGCCGCACGCTCTTCCCGCGGACGTCGTGGGGCGCGATGGGGATCAAGTCGTTCGACTTCAACAACGACGGCCGGATGGACATTTTCATCACCGACATGCACTCCGACATGAGCGCCATGACGGCGCCGGCGCTCGATCATTTGAAGTCGGACATGAAATGGCCGGAGTCATTCCGCGGCACCGGCAAGACGAGCATCTGGGGCAACTCCTTCTTCCAGAAGGACGGCCCGGACAAGTACCGGGAGGTTTCGGACCAGTTGGGGCTCGAGAACTACTGCCCGTGGGGCCCGAGCGTCGGCGATCTCAACGCCGACGGCTTCCAGGACATCTTCATCGCCTCCGGCATGAACTATCCGGAGCGCTACATGATCAACGCGGTCAAGCTGAACGACCGCGGCCAGAAGTTCGTCGACGCCGAATTCGTGCTCGGCGTCGAGCCGCGGCAAGGCGGGCTGTCGACGGCCTCCGTCGAGCTGGACGCCTCCGGCCGCGACAAGGGGCACAAGGACGCTGTCGGCGAAACCGGCAAGGTGATGATCTGGGGGGCGCGCGGCTCACGTTCGTCGGCCATCTTCGACGTCGACGGTGACGGCGATCTCGACATCGTCACCAACGAGCTCAACGCTGCGCCGATGGTGCTCATCAGCAACCTGACCGAGAAAACGAAGATCCACTACGTCGAGATCGCCCTGACCGGCACCACCTCGAACCGCAACGGCCTCGGCGCGGTCGTCAGAGTGACGGCCGGCGGCAAGACCTACATGCAGGTCATGGACGGCAGCTCCGGCTACCTGTCGCACAGCGTGATGCCCCTCTACTTCGGGCTCGGGACGGCCGAGAGCGTCGACCGGATCGAGGTCGTCTGGCCGTCTGGAAAGCACCAGACGGTGTCCCCGCCCATCAAGGCCAATTCACGCATTCAGGTCCGCGAGCCCTAGCCCCACGTGTTAAATTGGTGCCTACGAGGGCTTCCGGTCCCTCTGAATGGTACCTGGGGAGAATAAGCGCCGAACATTTCTCAAGCTGCTGCTCGCCTCGACGGTCCTCCCGGTGCGAACCTTCGCGCTGGGGGCGGATTCCCATCCGGCATTCGAGGCACGGGCAGACGGCTTCCATGTGTATCCGGGCGGATCGATTCAGCGCGCGCTCGACGCCGCTGCGACCGACGCCCGGAAGCGTGTCGTCGTCCATGCGGGGACCTACGCGCCGCACGCCGCCGGTCAGGCGCTTGTCTGGTTCAACGCGCGGCACGACGGCATCCGGCTCGAAGCCGCCGGCGACGTGATCCTGACCGCGGCCAACCCGGCCGTGTCCGACCCCCGCGCCCATAGTCATCCGGCCGTCGTCAATCACGTCGTCTACTTCGGCGACGGCCTGTCGCGGCGGACGGTCTTCCACGGCTTCCGCGTGACCGGCGCCAACAACTTCACGACCGGTTCCGGTGAGCGGTCGCCGATCGAGTCCGACGAGGTGCGCAAGACGCTGTTCTTCTACACCGACGGCGGCGGCATCAAGGTCTACGCGCGCTCGTTCCCGACGATCGAGAACGTCGAGGTCTTCGGCAACTACACCAGTCCCTGCGGCGCCGGCGTGTCGGTCGAGCACCTCGTCGCGCCGCGCGACTCGGTGCTGTTCCGCAACTGCGTGTTCCGCGACAACCGCACGCAGACGACCGGGTCGGGCTTCGATCTGCTGCACTTCTCCAAGGCGACGCTCGAGAACTGCCTGTTCGCGGGCAACATCTCGAATCTCGGCGTCGACTTCGTCGGCATCCTCGCCGGCGGCGAGTTCCATCCCGAGCACGGTTCCGGCGCGATGACGGTGTTCGCCGGCGCGCAGGCGATGGTGAGCCGGTGCACCTTCACCGGCAACTGGAACGGCGTCGACGACGCCGGCACCGACAGCACCTACGTGGATTCGATCTTCTGGCAGAACACGGCCAGCGGCGGCATCGCGCCGCAGCGGCGCTACGAAATCGACATCGAGGACGGCAGCGGCGTGAAGGGCTGCTTCATTCACGGCGAGATCGACGACCTGCGCGGAACGGTCGCGCGCGACGCCAACACCCTGGCGGCGCCGGACCCGCAGTTCGACGAGCGGTTCGTACCGCACACGCTGCAGTACGCCGCCGCCGGCTACCGTCCCTCAGGCGGATAGCCGCACCCTCGAGGCGCGAGGCGCGAGCGGTCGCGCGCCCGTAGCGCAGACCCTTGGGTCTGCCTGTCGCGGCTGCTACTGCGGCAGCACGAACGCGTAGAGCGACGAGTTGCCGCCCATCACCACGTACTGACGGCCGTCGAGCTCGTAGGTGATCGGCGGCGAGCCCATCCGGCCGGTCGCCGAGTGCCAGAGCGTCGAGCCGTCCCGGGTGCGCAGCGCCAGCGCGTTGCCATTGCTGTCGCCGGTGAAGAGCACGCCCGACGCGGTGGTCAGGACGCCCGCGCCACCGCCGCCGCCATACAGATCGTGCTCCCACGTCACCTGGCCGGTCTGATAGTCGAGTGCGCGGAGCATCCCCTTGCTGTAGACCCCGTAATCGGCGCCCGCCCAGCCATAGTCGCCGTACTCCGGCTTGAAGAAATAGATTCCGTACCCGTCGACGGCGCTGACGATGAAGAGCCCGGTCGCCGGATCGAAACTCGGCGACCGATAGTTGGTGCCGCCGCCCTCGTTCGGCGCCACGAGACGGCCGTCGCGCGCCGGGTCCTTGTCGGGATTCGGGATCGGCGAGCCGTTCGCGTCGACGCCGGTGGCCCAGTTGACCGCTGCAAAAGGTTTGGTCAGCAGGTTCTTTCCGGTGATCCGATCGAGCACGAAGAAGTAGCCGTTGCGCGAGGCCTGCATCAGCAGCTTGCGCGGCGTGCCGTTGAACGGTGCGTCGACGAGGACGGGCACTTCCGAGGCATCCCAATCATGGGTGTCGTGCGGCGTCGCCTGGAAGCCCCAGGCCAGCTTGCCCGTGTCGGGGTTGAGGGCGACGATGCTGACCGTCCAGAGGTTCGGGCCGGGGCGCGCGCCGCCGTTCAGCACGGGCGTCGGATTGCCGGTGCCGACGTAGACCAGATTCAGATCGGGATCGTAGGTGCCGGTCATCCACATCTGCCCGCCCATGGCGTCGCCAGGCTTGGTCTTGCCTGGTTCGCCAGTCGTGTGGAAGACCCACTGCAGATCGCCGTGCTCGGGGTCGAACGACTGCAGGATGCCCGGCAGGTTGTCGAAGTCGCCGGACACGCCGACGAGCAGGTGCCCCTTCACGAGCAGCGGCGCGTTGGTCGACCAGTATCCCTTGCTCGCGTCGGCGATCTTGGTCCGCCACTTCACCGTGCCGTCGGCGGCGTTCAGGGCGACGAGGTAACAATCGGGCGTCGTCAGGTAGACGAGATCCTTGTAGACGGCGACGCCGCGATGGCCGATGTGAAACGCCTTGTTCTCGGGGTTGGCGTAGTGCCACAGCTGCCGGCCGGTGCGCGCGTCGACCGCCCAGACGTGGTCGGGCGTCGAGAGGTACATGACGCCGTCGACGAGGATGGGGCTCGCCTTGATCTGGTCGTTACGGCCGGTGGCGAAGACCCAGGCGAGTCCGAGGTTCTTGACGTTGTCGGGCGTGATCTGGGTCAGCGGGCTGTTGCGGCGGCCGCTGTAGTCGCCGTGGTAGGTCGGCCAGCTGTCCTTCGCCGGTTTGAGGATGGCCGACCCGTCGATGCCCTGTCCTGCCTGGGCCAGCGCCAAGGCGGGCACGGCAGCGACGGCGATGGCGGCCGCAAGATGCCAGGAACGCACGCTACTTGAGCGTCTGGAGAAACGCGACGAGATTGTGGATGTCGGCATCTGTGTACTTGGCGAGCAGGTCGGCGTGCGCCTGCAGCGGATCCCTCACGGCAACCTTGACCGCGGAGGTCGAGAACGATCGGGGCCTGCCGGAAGCGTCGGTGAACGCGACGTTGAACTCGTCGCGGTACGTGAGCGTGCCGGTGACGGTCTGGCCCGACGCGAGCGTCACGGTCACGCTCACGGCCTCGGGCTTCCGGCGCTCCCCGCCTTCGGCCGGCGAGGCGGCGTTGCCGGCGGTCGGGTAGAGCATGCGCTGCATCAGCGCGAGACCGCGGTACTTCGAGGCCACGCCCGCGAGGTCGCCGGACGGCTTGTGACACGTCGCACAGTTGCCGTCGAAGTAGGCGCGGCCGCTCGCGACGCTGCCGGTCGAGATGTCCTCGGCGCTCACCTTGCGACGGCGCCCCGGACTGGTGTCGACGTCCGTCTTGCGCGCGTGCACGTACTCGACGATCTTGCGGATGTCGGATTCGGGCAGCGCGGCGAACGGCGGCATGCCCTTTTCCGGACGGCCGCTGCGAATCACCGGCAGCATCTTGTCGCCGTTGACGTCGGCGTTGACGAGCGGCGAATCGGTGAGATCCGGACCGCTCGCGCCGCCGGTTGCATCCCGCCCATGACAGAAGGCGCAGTTCGCCGCAAACAGGGCTTCGCCGGTGCCAGCCGCCGGCGGGGGACCACCGCGTTGCGCCGTCGCTCCGGCCGGAGTGCCGGCCGAGACGAGCGCGCCGGCCCAGAGGATGATGGCCGTCGAGACGAATTTCACGTCCGGCATTTTACGTCACATCACGTGGCCAGGGTCCTTCGCGGGTCGGGCGGCCCGGCGGCGCGCGCGGGATACGCTACACTCCGCGCATGACGCGACGAGAGTTCTTCGTCCGCGCTTCGTGCGCGGCGGCCGCGCTCGCGGCGCCCCTGGATGCCACCGCCACCAGCGCGGCCGGCGGCGCGAAATCCCCGGAACGCGCGCGCCGCGGCGCGCAGGCGATGTTCGTGTCGCTCAACGGCGCGGTCACGCGCGGAGTGAGCGGCGCCGACAAGATCCGTCTCGCGGCGAACGTCGGGTACGGCGGCGTCGACTGGGATCTGGCACCCGCCCAGGCCGCAGGGCTCGAGGCGACCAGGGCGCTGTTCGCCGATCTCCACATCATCCCGTCGATCGTCAACTTGCCGATGGCCCGGCCGCTGCCCTTCGCCGGGGATGACGCCGCCTTCAAGGACGCGCTCGCCCGTCTCGCCGAGGATGCGGCATTTGTCGCCGCCGTCGGTTGTCGGAAGATGATGGTCGTCCTGCCGGCGTCGACGACGATGGATCCGGCCGCGCAGCGGAGGCTGGCGGTGGACCGGCTGACGGCCGTCGCCGAGGTCCTGCGCAAGTCGGAGATCCGCCTTGGCGTCGAGTTCCTCGGCCCGCTCTACTTCCGCATGCCGCGGCCCGGCGGTCCGCCCAGCGAGCCGTTCATCTGGAACATGCACGACGCGCTGGCGCTCGCGAAGGACACGGGAGCGAACGTCGGCGTGATCCTCGACGCCTGGCACTGGCACCATTCCGGCAGCACCGCCGCCGACATCGCCGAAGCCGGCGCCTCGCGGATCGTCCACGTGCACGTCTCGGACGCGAAGGCGATGCCGGCAGCCGACGTCCGCGACAACATGCGGCTGATGCCGGGCGAAGGCGTGATCGATCTCGTGGGATTCTTTCAGGCGCTGAAGACAGCCGGCTACACGGATGGCGTCAGCCCGGAGCCGCTCGGCCGCGTGCCCGACACGATGTCGCCCGAGGAGGGCTCGAAGCTGGCGCTGGAGACGACGCTCGCTGTGATGCGGAGGGCGGGTGTCCGATAGCGCTGGCCGCCGCCAGAACCCTGCTGGAGTGGGTTGACGATGGCCTGGCCTTGTCGGCGCATGCCTTCTCAGAAGCCCCATCTTCCGGCTCTGCTTCGATTTACGGCCACGTATGCGTCCTGCATGACGATGACGACTCAGGCATACCGGCACTGCATGGGTTTCTCCCCTACACTCCGTTCGTGACCGTCATGGCCACCCTGGCCGCCACCACCACCGGTACCTGCCAGCGAATTCGCATCCAGCGAATTCGCGTGTCCGGCGGTATGTGCGCGTCATGAAGACCTAAGCAGTTCAGCACCAACGCGCATCCATCACCCGCCGGACTCTTCAGTCCGGCGGGTTTTTTGTTTTGGTGCGGTATGTCGGGAGAGTGGAGATCGACCATGCGAGTGCTCAAGTTCGGCGGAACGTCGGTGGCGGATGCGGCGGCGCTCGAGCGGCTGGTAGGGATCGTCAAGACGCGCACCGGCGCGAGGACTGTCGTGGTGTCGGCGCTCGCCGGCGTCACCGATCGTCTGCTGGCGATCGGCGAGCTGGCCGTGCACGATCGCGCGGGCGCGCGCGCGGCGCTCGACGAAATCCTCACCAGGCACCTCGACATGGCCCGCGCGCTGAGCGCGCTGGCGGTCGAGCCGATGCTGCGCGGCATCGCGCGCGGCGCCGAGCGGACGGTCGACGGCATTGCCGACGCCGCGCACGCATCGCCGCCGCTGCTCGACAAGCTCGTTGCGGCCGGCGAGCTGTGGAGCAGCCGCCTCGTGGCGGCCTATCTCACCGAGTGCGGCGTGCGAGCACAATGGATCGACGCGCGGCATCTCGTCTCCACCGACGGCCGGCACCGCCAGGCGACTCCCGATCTCGCCGCCACCGAGGATGCGGTCCGCCGGCACGTCCGTCCAGCGCTCGCGCTCGACCGCGTCGTCGTCACCGGCGGATTCATCGGCAGCGGTCCCGGTGGCGTCACGACGACGCTCGGGCGGGGCGGATCGGACTATTCGGCGGCGATTCTCGGGGCCTGCCTGCTCGCTGACGAGATCGAGATCTGGACCGACGTCGACGGTGTCTATTCGGCGGATCCGCGGGTGGTCGCCGGCGCGCGGGTGCTTCCGGCCATGTCCTACGAAGATGCCGAGATCCTCGCCACGTTCGGTGCGAAAGTGCTGCATCCCAGGACGATCGAGCCGGCGGCCGCGCTCGGGATCCCGGTTCGCGTGCTCAATTCGCGGCGTCCGGACGCGCCGGGGACGCGGATCGACGCCGACGGGTCGCGCACCGGTGGCTACATCGCGGTGGCGGCGCGCGGCACGGTGACGCTCGTCCACGTCACCGCCCGCCAGCGGCGCGCCGATCGCGCGTTCGCCGCGCGAGTGCTGCAGGCGATGGCCGACGCTCATGTGGCCGTGCTCGTGGGCGAGGTGCACAAGGGCAAGCTGACGGTGGCAGTGAGTCCCGGCGCGGATCTCGACGGACTGCGCGCGCGGGTCGGCGACTTCGCCGAAGTCCAGACGCGCGAGGGCCTGACCGCCGTGTGCGCCGTGGGTGACCGGCTGACGGAGGATCCGCGCCTGGTGATGCTCGCCCTCGCGGCGTTCGACGGACGCCACGTCCACCTCGTGGCGCGGCCGGGCGGCGCGGCCTCGGCACTGGCGGTCGTCGTCGAGGACGCCGCCGTCCACGACCTGCTGGCGCGGCTGCACGGCGTGCTGGCCGGCGAGGCCGACGTCTTGCGCGCAGCGGTGGCATGATGAATACGCCCATGACAGAGACTGAACGCGCACGATCCGCCCGCGCCGGCCCCTGCCGGGTGGTCCTGGCGGGGTTCGGGACGGTTGGTCGCTCGGTAGCGGAGGTCCTGCGCGGGCTTCGCGAAGAGGTCGAGCTCGTCGCGGTGCTCGATCGCCGCCCCGGCGTCAAACGGGCCGGCTGGACCGACCAGGACGAGCGGCTGCTGTGGACCGAATCGGTGGACGAAGCGCTGGCGCGCGAACCGGATGTGTTCGTCGAGTTGATCGGCGGGCTCGATCCGGCGGAAGCCTGGATCCGTCGGGCGCTGAGCCGCGGCGTGTCGGTGGTCACCGCGAACAAGCAGGTGATCGCGCACGCCGGACCGTCGCTGCTGGCGCTGGCGGCGGCACACGGATGCCAGT
Source organism: Vicinamibacterales bacterium (assembly GCA_036496585.1). Classification (NCBI taxonomy): domain Bacteria; kingdom Pseudomonadati; phylum Acidobacteriota; class Vicinamibacteria; order Vicinamibacterales; species Vicinamibacterales bacterium. The sequence continues at coordinate 68,874 of DASXLB010000071.1, read as the reverse complement.
TGCGGTTCGAAGCGTCGGTTGCCGGCGGCGTGCCGGTGCTGCGCGCGATCGAGAGCGGACTGGCGGGCGATCGGCTGAGCGAGGTCGCCGGAATTCTGAACGGCACCTGCAACTACATCCTCACGCGGATGGAACGGGACGGCGTCGAGTTCGACGCGGCGCTGCGCGAGGCACAGTCGCTCGGCTACGCCGAAGCGGATCCTTCGCAGGACATCGACGGCCGCGACGCGCGCGCCAAGCTGGCCATCCTGGCGATGGTGGCGCTCGGCATCCAGGCGCCAGTCCCGGCGATCCGGACCGAGACGATCGCCGCGGTGACGGCGTTCGACTTTCAGTACGCGCGGCGGCTCGGATGCACGATCCGCCAGGTCGCCTGGGCGGTCCGCGACGACAGCGGCGCCAGGCTCGAAGCGGGCGTCGGACCGGCGCTCGTGCCGCTGCACGCGCCGCTGGCGCGCGTCAACGGCAGCGAGAACCTGGTGACCGTCAGGGGGCGGTTCGGGGGGGAGACGAGCTTCGGCGGCCGCGGCGCCGGCGGCAATCCGACGGCGGTCGCGGTAGTATCGGACGTGCTCGGGATCGCCCGCGGCGCCCGCCCACCGGCGCGGCCGCCCCTGTCCACCGTCGATCGGGTTTCGAGCGATCGCACGGCGCCGTTCTACGTCCGCTTCACCGTGGCGGACCGTCCCGGGATCATCGCCGCGCTGGCGGCGGTGTTCGCCGAGCACGCGATCAACATCGACGCCATCCTTCAGGAGCCGGGCTTCCCCGCCGAAGCGCGGCCGTTCGTCATCAGCCTCGACGACACGCCGTCGACGACGGTCCAGGCAGCGCTCGCGCGCATCGGCGGCTTCGATTTCCACGTCTCGCCGCCGGTCGCGATGCCGGTGCTGGGCGTGGCGCGGGAGAGAGCGCACGCATGACGTTCCGGGCTGAGCTGCGCTGCGCCTCGGGCTGCAGCGGCGCGTATCCATTCGACGCGATCGTGCACCGCTGCCCCGCCTGCGGCGGCCTGATGGAGGTCGTGCACGATCTCGACGCGCTGCGATCGCGCAGCGCTGCCGATTGGAAAGCGCTCTTCGAGACGCGCGCCCTCAGCGCGGCGTGGCCGTACACGTCCGGCGTGTGGAACCGGAAGGAATGGGTGGCGCCGTCGATCCGCGACGAGCACATCGTCTCGATGGGCGAGGGATCGACGCCGCTGGTCCCGGCCGGACGGCTCGGCGCCGCCATCGGGCTGGACGACCTGTGGATCAAGCAGTGCGGCACGTCGCACACCGCCTCGTTCAAGGACCTCGGCATGACCGTGCTGGTCTCGACGGTGAAGCAGATGATCGCCGACGGCCGGCGGCTTCGCGCCGTGGCCTGCGCGTCGACCGGCGACACCTCGGCGGCGCTGGCGGCGTATGCGGCCGCCGCCGGCATTCCCGCGATCGTGATCCTGCCGCGCGGCAAGGTGACGCGTGCGCAGCTCGTGCAGCCGCTGGCCAACGGCGCCACGGTGCTGGCGCTCGGCACCGACTTCGACGGCTGCATGACGATCATCGAGCGGCTCGCCGTCGAGGAGGGGCTGTACCTCGCCAACTCGCTCAACAGCCTGCGCCTCGAGGGGCAGAAGACCGTCGCGTTCGAGATCGCGCAGCAATGCGGCTGGCAGGCGCCCGACGTGGTCGTCGTGCCGGGCGGTAACCTCGGTAACGTCAGCGCGCTGTTCGCCGGCTTCGAGCTGCTGCGCACGCTCGGCCTCACGTCGCGCCTGCCGCGCCTGGTGGTCGGCCAGACCGAGGCAGCCAATCCGCTCTATCGGGCGTTCGTCAGCGGCTGGCGGTTCGAGCCGGTCGCCGCGCAGCCGACCCATGCCTCGGCGATCCAGATCGGCAACCCCGTCTCGTTCCCGCGCGCGATGCGCGCGCTGCAGCGGTGCGACGGCCTCGTCGAGCAGGCCAGCGAGCGCGAGCTGTCGGCCGCGGCCGTCCAGGCCGACGCGGCGGGATTCTTCACCTGTCCGCAGACCAGCGTGGCGCTCGCGGCGGTCACGAAGCTCGTCGCACGCGGCGCGATCGGCCGCCACGAGCGCGTCGTCGTGCTCTCGACGGCCAGCGGCCTGAAATTCGTGGACTTCAAGCTCACCACCGCGCCAAACGCGCCGATCGAGCTGCCGGGCGACTACGACGCCGTGCGGCGCGCCCTCGAGACCGCCGTTCCGGCATGAGCCGCACGGTCATCCGCACGGCGGGATCGATCGGCAATCTCGGGCCGGGCTTCGACACGCTCGGCCTCGCCGTCTCGCTGTACCTGCGCGTCAGCGTGCGCCGGCGGATCGCCGACGGACAAGGACGGCTGGTGACCCGCTACGCCCGGCCGCGCCCCGCCAGCGAGGACGGTATCGTCCGCGCCTTTCAGTTCGAGCCGTTCCGCTCGACACGCCCGGCGTCGCTCGAGGTCGACGTCGAGAGCGAGATCCCGGAGCGGGCTGGCCTCGGCAGCAGCGCCGCGGCGACGCTGGCCGGCCTCAAACTGCGTACGCTCTGCGACGGGCCGCGATCGAACGACGAGATCCTGCGGGCGGCGTGCCACATCGAGCGTCATCCGGACAATGCCGTGGCCTCGCTCTTTGGCGGCCTGACGAGCAGCACGGTCGGCCACGACGGCGGGGTCACCGTCGCGCGATGGAAATGGCCCGCCTCCTGGAAGCTGGTGCTGGCGACCCCGCACATCGAGCTCGCCACCGCGCTATCCCGGAGCGTGCTGCCGCCGGCGATCCCGCTGGCCGACGTGGTGTTCGACCTGCAGCGGCTGGCGCTCCTGCTCCACGCTGTGAACGCCCGCGATGGCTCGAAGCTGGCCGCGGCGCTCCGCGATCGCGTCCACCAGCCGTACCGCGAGCCGCTCGTGCCCGTGCTGCGCCGCGCGCTCGAGTGGCGGCATCCCGACGTGCTCGGCGTCTGTCTGAGCGGCGCGGGTCCGTCGGTGGCGGTGGTCGTCCGGCGTAATCCGGACGGCGTCGCGCGCGCGCTGGCCCGGCTGTACCGACTGGAACGGGTGCCGTGCACGCTGCGCATTGCGCGCGTGCATCAGTAGCGCTTCCAGCAGCCTATTCTTCCGTCATGTACGGATACGTATGGCTGCGCGGCGGCACCAGCGTCTCCTTGACGGTGCGCGCGCTGGCCCAGCGGACGAGATTCAGCTTCGAGCCGGCCTTGTCGTTGGTGCCCGAGCCGCGGGCGCCGCCGAAGGGCTGCTGCCCGACCACCGCGCCAGTCGGCTTGTCGTTGATGTAGAAGTTCCCGGCTGCGTTGCGCAGTACGGACGCCGCCTGCCGGATGGCGCCTCGATCGCGGGCGAACACCGCGCCGGTGAGCGCGTACGGCGACGTCTTGTCGACGACCTCGAGCGTCTCGAGCCATTGGGCGTCGGCATAGACGTGCGCGGTCAGCACCGGCCCGAAGATTTCCTCACAGAGCAGCCGGTAGGCCGGATCCTTCGTCTCGACGAGCGTCGGCTCGACGAAGTAGCCCGTCTCCCCCTTCGCGGTGCCGCCGCTGATGACGTTCGCGTTCTTCTTCGCATCCTCGAGGTAGCCGCTGATCCGGGTGAATGCCTTCTTGTCGATCACTGCGCCCATGAAGTTGCGGAAGTCGCGCACGTCGCCAATCTTGATCTCCTGCATCATCGCGACGAGACGATCCTTCACCTCCGGCCACAGCGACTGCGGAATGTAGGTGCGGCTGGCGGCCGAGCACTTCTGCCCCTGGTATTCGAAGGCGCCGCGCGCCAGCGCCACCGCGATCTCCTGCGGATCCGCCGAGGGATGCGCGACGACGAAGTCCTTGCCGCCGGTTTCGCCGACCAGGCGGGGATACGTGCGGTAGCGCCCCATGTTCTCGCCGACCTTCTTCCACATCGAGTTGAAGACGGCGGTGCTGCCGGTGAAGTGGATGCCGGCGAGATCCGGCGAGTCGAGCAGATGGTTGGTGATCATCACCGGGTCGCCCGGAACGAAGTTGATCACGCCAGGCGGAAGCCCAGCCGCCTCGAGCACTTTGTAGGTGTAGTAGCTGCTGAGCATCGCGGCGTGCGACGGCTTCCAGACGATGGTGTTGCCCATCAGCGCCGGCGCGGTCGTCAGGTTGCCGCCGATGGCGGTGAAGTTGAACGGCGAGACCGCGTAGATGAAGCCCTCGAGATTGCGGTACTCGAGCGAGTTCCAGACGCCGGGGCCGCTGATCGGCTGTTCGCGGTAGAGCTCCTGCGCGAACGCCGAATTGAAACGCCAGAAGTCGATCATCTCGCAGGCAGCGTCGATCTCCGACTGGAACGCCGTCTTCGACTGTCCCAGCATGGTCGCCGCGTTGATCGTCGCGCGCCAGGTCGTGGCGAGCAGTTCGGCGGCGCGCAGGATGACGGCGGCGCGGTCTTCCCATGGCCACGCGGCCCATTCACGGCGGGCGGCGTTGGCCGCGGCGATCGCCTGCGCCACGTGCTCGGCCGACGCGGTGTGGTATTCCGCCAGCACGTGGGCATGATCGTGCGGCATCGTCACCGGATGCGTCTTGCCGGTGCGGATCTCCTTGCCGCCGATGATGACGGGAATGTCGATCTTCTCGGACGCCATCGACGTCAAGCGCGCCTTGAGCTCGGCGCGCTGCGGCGTGCCGGGCGCGTAGCTGTGGATCGGCTCGTTGACGGGCGGCGGCACTTGCCGGACGCCTGCGAACGCGGCATGGAGCGTCAGACCCTGTCCCGCGGAGGGCGCCACGGCGGTGGAAGGCTGATCGGCTGGAGACGAAGGCGCGTGGGTGGACATCAGTCGATCATACAGCGGAGACAGCTGGCCTGGAGCCGGAATGGACCGCGGGGCTGGGGCGGCAGGACCGGCCATTTTCGAACGCAGATATAATTTGCGGCCATGTACTCACGCGAAGAAGTGAAGGCACTCACCGACAAGGTGCTGAACATGGTCAAGGCGGACGGCGCCGAGGTCGAGTTCAGTGGCGGCGAGCGATCGGGTACGCGCTGGGCCAATTCCACGATTACGGTGAATCTCGTCCAGCTCGATCAGCAGCTGGCGGTCAACGTGCGTCTCGGCAGCAAGGTCGGCTCGGCGTCGGCGCGGGAGTTCGACGACGACTCGCTGAAGGCGATGGTCGACGAGGCCACCGAGGCCGCGCGGACCGCGCGCGACACGCCGAACCTGCCGCCGCTCGTCAAGGGACCGCAGGACTACATGCCGGTCGACGCCGCGCTGGCGCCGACGGTCAACTTCGGCCCCGGCGAGCGCGCCGAAATGGTGCGCAAGAGCGTCGCCGTCTGCGACAAGAAGGGCGCCCTCGGATCCGGCTACATCCCGAAGACCTACCAGACGACGTGCTCGGCGAACTCCGCCGGCCTGTTCGCCTACTACCAGTACGCCGAAGCCGGCATGATCCTCACCTGCCGGACGCAGGACGGCCACGGCTCGGGCTGGGCCGGGATCACCGGCGTCAAGGACCTGAGCCTGATCGATCCGGTGCGGATCAGCGAGATCGCCGCCGACAAGGCGATGAAGAGCCAGAAGCCGCGGGCGCTCGAGCCGGGACGCTACACGGTCATCCTCGAATCGCGTCCGGCGGCGCGGTTCCTGTCGCTGATGACCAACATCTTCAACGCCCGCGCGGTCGAGACGGGTCCGCGCTCGTACCTGTCGGGCGCCGAACGCGGGACGACGAAACTCGGACAGAAGGTGTTCAGCGATCTCGTCACGATCAAGAGCGACATCGGCAACCCGATTCTGCGACAGACGCCGATCATGGCCGACGGCACCGCGGCCAGGCCGGTGACCTGGGTCGAGAAGGGTGTGCTGAAGAACCTCTACTACGACGCGCAGTACGCCGCGCGCGCCAAGCATGAGCCGACACCCGCGACGCCGAACATGAGCCTCGTCCTCGAGGGGACGAATCAGACGATCGAGCAGATGGTGAAGTCGACGCGGCGCGGTCTGCTGGTCAGCTTCTTCTGGTACATCCGCCCGGTGGATCAGCCGACGCTGCTCAACACCGGAATGACCCGCGACGGCCTGTTCCTGATCGAGAATGGCGAAATCGCCGGTCCCGTACAGAACTTCCGCTGGAACATGTCGCCGCTCGTCGGCTTCAACAACGTCACCGCCATCGGCCAGGCAGTGCCGATGCACACCGGCGAGGCCTACGACGGCCCTGGCTCGGCGCTCGTGCCGGCGGTGCGGATGGAAGACTTTTACATGACGTCGGTATCGCCGGCCGTCTGACGCCGCCGGCGCGACCGATACCCGATATCGGCTATCGGACCAGGTGCAGCTATGTCACATACACGTCGCGACTTTCTGAAAACCGCCGGCGCCGCCGGCATCATGATCGCCGGCAGCGATCTCATCGCCGATCTGCTCGCGCAGACGCCGCCAGGGCGGGTGCTCGACTCGAAGTTCAAGGGGCTGTCGGACATCGCGCTCAAGGAGGCTCAGTCGCTCGGCTGCAGCTACGCCGACGTCCGCTTCACGCGTTCGACCAACAGCGGCGTCAACGCCACCGGCGGGAATCCGATTCCGGGCAGCCCTGACGATCCGGCGGGTGGATTCGGGCGCGGCGGGCGCGGCGGCGGCTTCGGCGGCGGCGGGTTCGGCGGGGGTCGCGGCGACGGCGGCGGACGGCGCGGCGGCGGCCCTGGCGGCACCGTCGGCGCGGCGGGCTTCGGCGTGCGCGTGATCCACAGCGGCACCTGGGGCTTCGCCAGCTCGCCGATCGTCACCGAAGACGAGATCCGTCGCCTCACCCGCATCGCGACCGAGGTCGCCAAGGCCAGCGCCATCGCCAAGAAGACCGATGTGATCCTCGCGCCGGTGCCCGCCTACCAGGCCAACTGGGCGACGCCGGTCACCAAGAACCCCGACGACGTCGCGCGTGAGCTCAAGCAGGACTTCGTGCAGAAGGTGGTCGACGCGGCGGTCAAGAACAAGGGCGTCCAGAGCGTCAACGTCTCTGTCAACATCACCTACGAGTGGAAGTACTTCGCCTCGAGCGAGGGCTCCTACATCGAGCAGGAGTCCTGGCAGACCAATCCGACCTTCTCGGTGACGGCGCGCAAGGACGACGTGGTGCGGACCCGGATCTTCAGCGCCATTCCGAAGATGGGCGGCTGGGAAGTCGCCGAAGAGGCGAAGATGCTCGAGAACGCCGAGCGCATCGCCGACGAAGCGGTCGAATTCACCACGGCGAAGCCGATCGACATGGGCGTCAAGGATCTCATCCTCACGCCGTCGCACGCGATGCTGACGATCCACGAGATCGTCGCGCATGCCACCGAGCTCGATCGCATCATGGGCTACGAGGCGAACTACGCCGGCACCAGCTTCGTGAAAGTCTCCGACGTCGGCAAGCTGAAATACGGCTCGAAGCTGTTCAACGTCACCGCCGACAAGACGATCCCGGGAGGCCTCGGCACTGCCGGCTATGACGACGACGGCGTCAAGACGACGAAGTTCCCGCTCGTGCGCGACGGCATCCTCGTCGGGCTGATGACCAACCGCGAAACGGCCCACTACATCAACGAGAAGGAGAGCCGCGGCTGCACCTACGCGCAGTCGTGGCGCGACTATCCGTTCCTGCGCATGGCCAACGTCCACGTCGAGCCGGGCCCGTCAGGATCGCCAACCCTCGATCAGATCATCGCCGACACCAAGGATGGCGTGCTCATCGACGGCCGCGGCAGTTACTCCATCGATCAGCAGCGCTACAACGGCCAGTTCGGCGGCAACGCGTTCTGGGCCATCAAGAACGGCAAGAATGTCGGCATGGTGACCAACGTCACCTACAACGCGATCACGACCGACTTCTGGGGCAACCTCGACGCCCTGACCGGACCCGACCAGTGGGAAATGCACGGAACCGGCGGTGACGCCAAGGGACAGCCGACGCAGACCAACAGCATCTCGCACGGCTCGCCGTACCTGCGCATCAAGAAGATCATGGTGGGCGCGGCGTACGGGTAGGGAGACGCGGGCCGCGAGCGACGGATCGCGGGGGCTCGAGCTGGGAGCTGGGAGCTGAACGCTGGCAACTGACTTCAAACGCGCGCTCGGGCCGTTCGACGCGACCATGGTCGTCGTCGGCGGCATCATCGGCGCGGGCATCTTCGTGACGCCCTACATTGTCGCGCAGCGGCTCGACACGCCGCTGCTCGTGCTGGGGGCCTGGGTCGCCGGCGGCGCCATCGCGCTGGCCGGCGCATTTTCGTACGCGGAGCTCGGCGCGGTTTTTCCAAAAGCCGGCGGCCAGTACGTGTACCTGCGCGACGGGCTGCACCCGTTCGCCGGCTTCATGTATGGCTGGGCGCTGCTGCTGGTCATCGAGAGCGGCGCCATCGCGGCCGTCGCGATCACCTTCGCGACCTACGCGCTGCACCTGGTGCACGGCCCGGACGGCGCTCGTATTCCGCTGGCGATTGCGGCGATCGCGGCGCTCTCCGGCGTCAACTACCTCGGCGTCAAGCCGGGCAGCATCGTGCTGAACGTGCTGGTCCTGCTCAAGGTCGCCGCGCTGGCGCTGCTCGTCGGCGCGGCGTTTTTCGGCGCCTCGCACCCGACCTGGTGGACGGACGCACGGGTCCCCGCCGCCGCGCCCCTGCCGACGCTCGTCGCGTTCGGCGCCGCGCTCGTGCCGATCCTGTTCACCTACGGCGGCTGGCAGTGTGTCAACTACGTCGGCGAGGAAGTCGTCGACCCGAAACGCAACCTGCCGGTCGCCCTGATCGTCGGCACAATCGCGGTGGTGGTGATCTATCTCACCGTCAACATCGTCTTCCTGCGCGCGATGGGACTGCCGGGCCTCGCCGCCACCCAGACGCCGGCGGCGGACGCGGCGCGCCGCATGTTCGGAGCGTGGGGCGACGTCTTCATGAGCAGCGCCATCGCGATCTCGACGTTCGGCTTCCTCGATCTGTCGATCCTGGCGCCGACGCGCGTCTACTATGCGATGGCGGCCGACCGGCTGTTCGTGCCGGCGCTCGCCACGCTGCACCCGCGCTACGCGACGCCGAGCCTGGCGATCGTCGTCCAATCCTCGTGGTCGTGCGTACTCGCGCTGACCGGATCGTACGAGCAGCTGGCGAACTACGTGGTCTTCGCCGACTGGATTTTCTTCGGCCTGACCGTGTTCACGGTGCTGACGTTCCGCCGCCGCGTGCCGCTCGCCTCGCGTCCGCCCGACGCCTTCCGCGCACCTGGGTATCCGGCCGTCCAGATCGCCTTCGTGATCGCCGCCGCCGCGGTGGTCGCGAGCACTGTGGGGGCGGCGCCTGCAGCCGCCGCCAAAGGGGCGGCGCTGCTGGCGCTGGGAATTCCGGTCTACTACTGGTTCGCAGGACGCCGCCGCGAGCCGGGGGGCTCGGGGCAGGGGAAGGGGGCTGGGTAGCTGCGCGGGCTCCGGCGTTCCGAAGCGAACTACACTCCGGCCATGCGGTATCACGCGCCGTACATGGAGTGGGCCAAGACACGGCCGACGCCGGAGTTCGATCTGGCCGGCAGCAACATCCTGGCCTGCACGCTGGACGACTTACCCGGCGCGCGCGACGCGATCGCCTTGAGCGGCGCCAACGACACGGGCTACCGCCCGCTGATGGACGCCATCGGCGCGCGCTACGGTGTGCCGGCGGATCGCGTCACGACGGCGACCGGGACGGCGGGGGCGAACCTGTTGGCGCTCGCTGCGCTCGTCGAACCCGGCGACGAGGTGCTGGTCGAGCGGCCCGGCTACGATCCGTTGATCGGCGCGGCGCGCCTGCTCGGCGCGACGGCGGCGAGATTCGATCGCCGGTTCGAGGACGGCTACGCGCTCGATCCGGATCGCGTCCGCCGCGCCATCACGCCGCGCACGACGGTCATCGTCGTCACTACCCCGCACAACCCGACCGGTGTCCTGGCCGATGCGGCCGCGCTCGACGAGATCGGACGGATCGCGGAGCAGCAGGGGGCCGTCGTCATCGTCGACGAGGTCTACAAGGATCTGACGGGCGACACCTCGCCTCCGGCGGCGGGGAGCGGCGACGTCTTCGTCACGACGAGCAGTCTGACGAAGTCGTACGGGTTGTCGAGCCTGCGCGCCGGCTGGGTGATCGCCAGCGGCACGGTCACGCCTCGCGTCCGCCGCGCGCGGGACGTGGTGGACGGAACCGGCTCGATCGTCGCCGAGCGGCTCGCCGTCCTCGCCTTCGAGCGTCTCGACGCGCTGCACGCACGCGCGCGGACGGTCCTCGGCCGAAACAAGGCGCTCGTCGACGCCTTCCTCATCGCGCATCCGCGGCTGGAATACGTCCCGTCGGCCAGCACCATCGTGTTCCCCCGCATCCGCGGCGTCGAAGACGCGGGACCGTTCGTCGAGCGTCTGATCCAGGAACAGATGACCGCGGTCGGTCCCGGCCGCTTCTTCGACGCGCCGGCGCACTTCCGGATCGGCTACGGCGGCGATACCGGGAAGATCCGCGGCGGCCTCGCCCGGGTGAGCCAGCTACTGGCAGACGCCCACGGATAGCACCCGGGCCGGGAGGCACCCGGAAACGGAAAGTTTAGACGGATGACCGGCTGCCCTCGCCGGCCGCGAAGATCGCTGTCTCCCCGAAATCCAGCAGGCGGAATGCCTCTCCCGGCACGCCGTGCGCCGCGCGGGCGCGTTCGAGCGCGCACAGCGGCTCGTCGATCCCTTCGTCGGTCAGCTGAAACGTGCCGAAGTGCATGCCGACACTGACGCGGGCGCGGGTGTCGAGGTGGGCGCGCACCGCCTCGTCGGGATTCATGTGCATCGGTTGCATGAACCAGCGCGGCTCGTAGGCGCCGATCGGGAGGAGCGCGACGTCGATGCGAGGGACGCACGCCCCGATCTCGGCGAACTGCGGCGTGTAGCCGGAATCGCCGGCGAAGTAGAACGTCGCCCCGTCGATTTCGACGACGAAGCCGCACCACAGTGTCCGGTTCTTGTCCCACAGCGTGCGCGCCGAGAAGTGCTGGGCCGGGACGGCGGTGATACGTGCGCCACGCACGGAGGTCGTCTCCCACCAGTCGAGCTCCCGGCGGTTCCCGGCTGCAGCCGGAAGTGAGCGTCCCACGCCCAGCGTCGTCACGACTTCCGCCCCGGCAAACACAGCGATCGACGACGGCTGCAGGTGATCGTAGTGGTTGTGACTGAGCAGCACGAGGTCGATCGGCGGCAGATCGCGGAGCGGAATCGCCGGCGGGCGAACGCGCCGCGGACCGAGGCGGCCAAACGGGCCGGCGTGCGTCGTGAAGACGGGATCGGTGATGAAGGCCCGGTTCGCAGAGCGGACGAGGAACGTCGAGTGGCCGATGAACGTGACGGCGATCTGGCCAGGCTTCACGGAGGCAGGCGGCGGATGAACCACCAGCGGCACAGCCGCCGGCCACGCGGTGCGCCGGCGGGTGCGCGACCAGCGCGCCACTTCACGCCAGGTCCGTCCCGTCACGGCATGCGGATTGAAAAACTTCTCGCCGTCGCAGTGATCCGACACCGGGTGGGTCATCGAGCCGCTCGCCTCAGGCGATCGCGAGATACAGCTCGGTGATGAGCTGTTCGGCCGGCGCGACCATCGGCGAGTTGCGATAGATCTCGAGACTGGGCGCCTCGGCGGCGCGATAGCGGCTCGACGGCAGCCACGTGCCGACCAGGTGCTGCCAGGCGGCCGGCAGTTCGGAGTACGAGCCGACGCAGGTCAGCGTCGCGTAGCGTCCGGCCGTGGTGTGACACGTCTCGAGCCCCGACGGCACCGGCGCGCCGTCAGCGAGGATGATGCCGGCCGCCGAGTGCAAATCAGCCTCAGCGGTGGTCCGTGGATTGTCGTAGTAGAGCGCGATCAGCGTCGACGCCGCGACATCGACGGTCGAGGCCGCGAGCGCCGCCTCGAGATTCCGGAATGTCCGGCCGATGGCGTGATACGCCCCGCGGTGCGCGAGGGCGGCCACCCGCAGGGCCGGTTGTTCGACAATCGCGACGTCCATCTAGAACTTATAGACGAACGCGGTCAGGAGTGCGACGTCGTTCTGCTTCACCAGCGCCGAGGGCGGGCGCGACGCGTAGCTGTCGAGGAACTCGACCTTCAGCTGCGTGCGTGTCGTCAAGGATGCCGCCACGCCTGCGGTGAACGCGTAGATGACGTCGCCGAAGTCGTTCGCCTTCCACAGCGCACTGAAGCCCTGCGTGATCGACGAGGTCTTGGTCACTTTGTGCTCGAACTTGTCCGACATCGTGACGACCGCGTCGGTCCGCTGCTCCAGGCCCGTGTCCTTCTCGATCTTCGCGCCGAGGCCGCCGTCCACGTTCCACGTCGTCGCCGGCGTGGCGACGAGCTTGTAGCCGATGCCACCGGCCGGCGCCCAGAGGTAGTCGATCTCCTTGAACTTGTCTTCGAGGAACTGCAGTTCCCCGAAGACGTAGACCCGCTGCGAGAGATCGCGCTCGTTGCGGATGTCGCCGAGAAAGCGGTCGACGGTCGCCTCGCCGCCGTTGTCCCCGCGCAGATAGAGCGCCTTCATCTTCCAGACGCTGTGCGTTTTCGGATCGCGGGTCGCCTCGAACGACAGGTTGAAATTGGTCGTGTCGGTGTTGCCCCGGTTCATCGAGAAGCCGGCGCCGGCGCTGCCCGTCCAGAGAGGGGGAGGCGGTTCCGGCGGAGCCGGAGCGGGCGCCTGCGCGGTCGCGGCCGTCGCCGCAAGCAGGAGCAACGCGCCGGCGGTGACGAAGCGGGTCAGTCGTCGCATGGTCTCGAGTCCCCCTCGGATGAATCGGGCCTAGAATATCGGCGCCGATGTCTTTCCCCGTCACGCGCCACTCCGTGGTGCGCGAGCTCGCCAGCGCCGATCCGGCGGTGCGCACCGCAGCCTACGACGCGCTCGCCAGGAGCTACTGGCGTCCAGTCTATCTCTACATCCGCCTGCGCGGCAGCCGTCAGGCCGAGGACGCGCGCGATCTGACGCAGGAGTTCTTCACGCGCGCCTTCGAGCGCGAATACCTCGAGCGCTACGACGCGGCCAGGGCTCGCTTCAGGACCTTCATCCGGATTTGCCTCGACGGTTTTCTCGCCAACGAGCGGCTGGCTGAATCGCGTCAGAAGCGCGGCGGCGGTGTGCCACTGGTCCCGATCGACCTCGCGGCCGCCGACGTGGAGCTCGCCACGCGCGCCGCCGCCGCGCCCGACGATCCGGAAGCGTGGTTTCACCGCGAGTGGATCCGCGGGCTCTTCGCCGAAGCGCTGCGGACGCTGGAAGGCCGCGCGGCCGACGCCGGACATCCGCGCGCGTTCGCGGTCTTCAGGCGCTATGACGTCGAGGAGGCGGACGCCTCGCCGCACACCACGTATGCGGCGCTCGCCGCGGAGCTCGGCATGCGGGTCACCGACGTCACCAACGAGCTGGCGTGGGCGCGCCGCGCCTTCCGGGAGATCGTGCTCGACACGCTGCGGCAGATCTGCGCGAGCGACGACGAGTTCCGCGCCGAAGCGCGAGATCTCTTCGGAGTCACGCCGGAATGACCCTGTCGGATCGCGCCGTCGATCGCCTCCGGCGCCTCGAGGATCGTCCGGAGTTCGACGGCGGACGCTACGAGCTTGGCGACGAGATCGGCCGCGGCGGCATGGGCGTCGTATTCCGCGCCTTCGATCGCGAGCTCGATCGCGACGTCGCCGTAAAAGTGACGGCGTGGAATACCGCGTCGGACGCTGCGCGCCTGCGCCGCGAAGCGCGGACGCTCGCCTCGCTCGAGCACGCCGGCATCGTGTCCGTGCACGACGTCGGCCGCCTGCGCGACGGCCGGGTCTATCTCGTCATGAGCCTCGTGCGCGGCGCGCGCCTCGACGTACACGCGCGGCGGCTGCCGCTGACCGACCGGTTGCGGCTGTTCGACCGGATCTGCGACACGGTCGCCTACGCGCATGCCCGCGGCATCGCTCATCGCGACCTGAAGCCGGCCAACATCATGGTCGCCGACTTCGGCCAGGTGCGGATTCTCGACTGGGGGCTCGCCGGCGGCGCCGAGCCTGGCGGCACCGACGGCTACAGGCCGCCCGAGCAGCCGGCCGCGGCGTTCGACGCGCGCGTCGACGTCTACGCGCTGGGGGCGATTCTCGCTGAGCTCGCACAGGGGGAGGCGCGGCCGCTCGCGTCGATCGGCGCGCGCGCCACTGCCCCGGATCCGGCGGCGCGCTATCCCACGGTCGCTGAGCTGGGTGCCGACGTGCGACGCTTCGCCGACGGCCAGGCGGTGCGGGCGCACCGCGAGCGGCCGATCGAGCGCGCGACGCGCCTCGCCCGTACATATCGCACGCCGATCGCGCTGGTCCTCACCTACCTCGCGATGCGAGTGCTGCTCCTCGTCTTTGCCGGGCGCTAAAGGAACGGCCGCCGATGCGTAATAGACCGAACAAGGAGTGACGCATGAGTAAACCCGTGCTCGGCCTCGTGCTGGGTGGTGTGCTCGGAATCTTCGACGGTCTGTCGGCGCTGGTCTCGGCGCCCAACGATCCCGCCATCAAAACCGGCATCGTCGGCATCGTCATCGGATCCATGGTGAAGGGGCTGATCACCGGCGTGCTGATTGGCTGGTTCGCGAAGCGGACGCGGTCGCTCGGCCTGGCGATCGTCTTCGGCGTGGCGGTTGGCGTGACGCTCGCGTTTCTAGTGTGCCTGCTCCAGAAGCTCGGCGGCCAGCCGCCGTATTACTGGCAGATCATGCTGCCGGGCGGCATCCTGGGGGTCATCGTCGGCTACGTGACGTTCTCGAGCCGAGGCACGCCTGCCCTTGGGCGCTAAAACGTGTCATTAGACGCCGGTTGCAATCGCCGGCGAGCGAGCGCCGCGAGTGAGCCACGCGATCGGAGCGCGCCGGCGAAGCGGCGCGCGAGGGAGCGTGTGCGGGGGTCGGGGGCGAAGCCCCTCGGATGAAATTAGAAGGCCAGCTTGACCGCGAGCACCAGCAGCGCCAGACCGGCGGCCGCCTCGAGGATGCGGCGAGGGCGCGCGCGGTTGAGCACCACCGCGAGCGACCCGCCGGCGGCCGCCCACGTCAGATGCCAGCTGACCGCGAGCGTCACGTGGACTGCCGTCAGCAGCAGCGCGCTCGCGGCAAACGGCGCGTCACGCGGAATGAACTGCGGAACCACCAGCAGGTAGAACGTCGCGATCGACGGATTGAGGAGGTTGGTCACGAACCCTTCGCGCGCGTCGTCGACCAGTGGGCGCCGGACCGGTCCGGCCGCTCCGTCCAGTCCGGCCGCTGGCAGCGCCGCGTCGACGCCGCGGGCGGCCCGCCACAGCGAGCGAAGGCCAAGCCACGCCAGATAGCCGACGCCCGCAGCGCGCATCGTGGTCCACACGCCGGGCCAGCGCTGGAGCGCCATCGACACGCCGAACGCCGTCAACAGCCCGTAACCGATCGACGACAGGTTGACGCCGACGGCGGTCGCCACGCCGGCGCGTACGCCGCCGACAATGCTGTTGCGCAACACGAGCGTCGTCGAAACGCCGGGGATGGCGACGAACGGAACCGTGACCGCCGCGTACGCCCACAGGTTCACCGGCACCAGGCATTATTGTCCGAGGGGCGGCGCTTCACCCCAGCTCCCCTGCCACACCGCTCCCTCGTCTATTTCTACTTGCCGGTCTTCATCGTCCCGCCGACCTTCGACGCCGTATCCTGCGCCATCTTCAAGTGTTCCTCGAGCGTCGGCAGCGTCTTGGCGGCCCACGCCTTCAAATCTGCGTCCTTGCCCGACGTGGACTCCTTGCGGAACTTCGCAACGTCTTCCTTGTGGTCGCTGACCATTGCCGTCATGTACGCCTTGTCGAACGCGGCGCCGTTGAGCTTCGACAGCCGGTCCACCACGGCTTTGTGTTTCGCGTCGAGATCGGCCGGCAGCGTGAGGTTCTTGGTCGCCGCGAGCTGCTTGAGCTCGTCGTTGCCCTTGCCGTGATCGGTGCTCATGCGATCGCCGAACTGTTTCACGTCTGCGCTCGACGCGTTTTGCTTCGCGAGGTTTCCGAGCTGGACCTCTGCCATGCCGCCGATCGCGGCGTCGCGCGCGAACGCCTGATCGGCGTCGGCGGCCGACTTCATCGCGCTGCCGCTCTTGCTTTGGGTCGCCGGCGTGCCAGCGGCCGTCTGCGCACACACAGGACATGCGGCGAACGCCAGCGCCGCCACCGCCACTACAACTCGCTGCTTCATCGGTATGCCTCCATAAATCAGTCACTGGAGGCATTTGCAAGCGCAATACCGGGGGAACCGCTTGACACGCCGAGCAGAGCTGGCTTACGCTGTGTGACGTCCGCATCCGCTGCGGGCATTTATCCAGAGTGGCTGAGGGAACAGGCCCGACGACGCCACAGCAACCCGGCGCTTTTGCCAAGGTGCTAATTCCTGCCCGATAACCGGGAAAGATGAAACCCTGGCTTCCCCCAGAGTAACCACCGGGAAGCCCGAAGTTCTCATCGCATAACTGAAGGGTCGTCACCGCGATGCGTGTGTATCGCGCGCGCGCCCTTGGAGCGTTCGTCGTGACTACGAGTGTGGTCGACGGGGCGGCTGATCCCGCCACAGGCGCTGCCACTCCAGCCGGCCGCCTCAGTGTGCTGAAGCTGGGCGGCTCGGTCCTGCGGGACGATCGCGCCTATGCGACGGCTGCGCGCTTTCTGCAGACGCGCCTCTCGGTCAATCCCCACGAGCGTCTCGTCGTCATCGTCTCGGCGCAGTACGGCACCACCGACTATCTGCTGGCCGAGGCACAGATCATCGCCAACGAGCCCTCGCCGCTCGCGCTCGACCTGCTCTGGTCGACCGGCGAGCTCCGCTCGGTCGCGATCCTCGCGCTGCACCTGCAGAAGATCGGCGTCAGCGCGGTGCCGTTCAACGTGCACCAGGCCGGGCTCGTCGCCAATCCCGGCGGCGGCACGTCGGTGCGCCCCAATCGTCTGCGCGCCGCGCTCGCCCACGCGCGCATCGTCATCGTCCCCGGCTTCCTCGGCGTCAGCGCCGGCGACGCCGTTACCTCGCTCGGACGAGGCGGATCCGATCTGACCGCGGTGCTTCTCGCCGGGTCCATCCGCGCCGGCGCCTGTGAACTCGTCAAGGACGTGCGTGGCTACTTCACCGCCGACCCGCACCAGCGGTCGGACGCGACGCCGATTCACGATCTGACGTTCGACGACGCGCTCGCGATGGCCGACGCCGGCTGCGATCTCGTGCAGCGGGCCGCGCTCGCCGCGGCATCGGACGCCGGGCTTCGTCTCGTCATCCGCAGCATGGACGCTGCCGCATCCATTACCACGGTTCATTCCCGGGATCATTCCCAGGATCGTTCTCAGGATCATTCAAGGAGCAGAAGCAGTCATGGAGTTCGCCACCAAGACGATTCACGCCGGCCAGCCGCCGGAGTCTGAAACCGGCGCGCTCATCGCGCCGATCTACCAGACCTCGACCTTCGAGCAGGAGGCGCCGGGTGTCAACCGCGGTTTCGACTACTCGCGCACCAACAACCCGACGCGCAAGCGCCTCGAAACGGTGCTCGCGGCGCTCGAGGGCGTCGACTACTGCGCGACGTTCGGCTCGGGGCTGGCGGCCGAGAACGCCATCCTGCAGGCGTATCTGCGCCCGGGCGACGAGGTCGTCATTCCGCTCGACGTCTACGGCGGCACCTATCGCATCCTCAACAAGGTCTACCAGCCGCTCGGCGTCGTGATCAGGCAGATCGATCTCGGCACGCCAGGCGCGCTCGAGCGGGCGCTGACGGCCCGGACGAAACTGGTGTGGATCGAATCGCCGACCAACCCGCGCCTGCTCGTCTACGACATCGGCGCGATCGCCGCCGCGACGCACGCCGCCGGCGCGCTCCTGGTCGTCGACAACACGTTCGCGACGCCGCTCTTCCAGCAGCCGTTCGCGCTCGGCGCCGACATCGTCGTGCACAGCGTGACGAAGTATCTGGCCGGCCACTCCGACCTGATCCAGGGGGCGGTGCTCGCCCGCGAGACGTCGGTGTTCGAGCCAATCAAGTTCCTGCAGAACGCCACCGGCGCCGTGCCGTCGGCGTTCGATTGCTGGCTCACGCTGCGCGGCCTGCAGACGCTGGAGCTGCGCGTCCAGCGCCACGCCGACAACGCGGAGGCGATCGCCAACGCGCTCTACGGCCACCCGCTCGTCAAGGCGGTGTATTTCCCCGGCCTCGCGTCGCATCCCGGCCACGACATCGCGCGCCGGCAGATGTCCGGCTTCGGCGGCATGGTCTCGTTCGAGCTGGATGGCACGATCGACGAAGTGGTGTCGTTCGTGTCGAACCGGCGCTTCTTCACGCTCGGCGAGAGCCTCGGCAGCGTCAAGTCTCTCCTCTGCCATCCCGCGCGGATGACCCATGCCTCGATTCCGGCCGAAGAACGTGCGAAACTTGGACTATCCGACACGTTGATCCGCCTGTCGACCGGCTGTGAGCATCACCGCGATCTCGTCGCGGATCTCCTCGAAGGGCTGGCGGCCGTCGAACAGGCGCGCGCGCTCAACGCGGCGGTGCCGGCGTCCGAGTTCGCCGAGGCACGCGGATAGTCTGGTCGCCGAAGCCGCTCGAACGGCAACGGCAAGGGGAGCGGCATGGACAGAATCGACGTCGGCATCCTTGGCGCCACGGGCACGGTCGGGCAGCAGTTCATCGCGCTGCTCGCCGATCATCCTTGGTTCCGCGTAACCTGGCTGGCCGCGAGCGAGCGTTCCGCCGGCAAGCGTTACGGCGATCTCGCCTGGCGGCAGCCCGCCGCCCTCCCCACCGACGTGGCGCGCCTCGAAGTGGTGGCCATCGATGCCGTCAAGCAGGCGCCGGCGATCCTTTTTTCGGCGCTCGACTCGTCGGTGGCGGGCGAGGCCGAAACCGCCTATGCCGAGAGCGGCCGCCTCGTCGTGAGCAACGCCAAGAACCATCGCATGGACCCGCTCGTCCCGCTGCTCATTCCCGAAGTGAACCCCGATCATCTGACGTTGCTCGACGACCAGCGGCAGGCACGCGGCCTGAAAGGTATGGGCGGCATCGTCACCAACCCGAACTGCTCGGCCGTCAACATCGCGCTGGTGCTCGCGGCGCTCCGGCCCTTCGAGGTCACACGGGTGATGGTCACCACGCTACAGGCGCTCTCGGGAGCCGGCTATCCAGGGGTCGCCTCGCTCGATGCGGTCGGCAACGTGATCCCCTACATCGGCGCCGGCGAAGAAGAGAAGATTGAAACCGAGACGCGCAAGCTGCTCGGCACATACGAGAAGGGGGCGGTGCGCCCGGCATCGTTCATCGTCAGTGCAACGACCACGCGCGTGCCCGTGCCGGATGGGCATACCGCGGTCATGTCGGTGGAACTGGCGGCGCAGCCGTCCCTCGAAGATCTGTCAGCCGCGCTCGCGGAGTTCACCGCCGAGCCGCAGCAACGCGCCCTGCCGATGGCGCCGCGGCAGCCGATCGTGGTGCATCCGGCGCAGGACCGCCCACAACCGCGCCTCGACGTGCACCTCGGACGTGGCATGACGGTGACGGTGGGCCGCATCCGCCGCTGCCCGATCCTCGGCTACAAGCTGGTCGCCCTCGGCCACAATGTGATCCGCGGCGCCGCCGGCGCCGCGCTCCTCAACGCGGAGCTGATCGTCGCGCGCGCGCGCTCAACCGCCGGTCACGTTGAAGCCGATCGAGAACTGCACGCCTTCCTGGCCAACCGCTAGGTCGATCCGCAACAGCCCGGCCGTCTTGGAATGCACGCGCAGGCCGCCGCCGGCCGACTGCGCCAGGCCGCTTGCGCTCAACTGGTGGAGCGTCGGCGCCACGCCCCCGGCCTCGTAGCGGGCGGCGACGTCGATCATCGGATGAACCGCCCACCGGTACTCCCCAATCAGCACCACCGCGTTGCGATCGCGGAAGCGATAGAGGGGATACCCGCGCAGGAAGTCGCCGCCACCCAGCGTCGGCATCAGGTAGAACGGCACGGTGCTTCCATCCCCTGATTCAGTGAGCCACGCCCGCGCCGACAGGTCCAGCGCCCCCTTCCATCCCGTCGGGCCACCCTCCGCCGTCCGTATCGTCGGGATCAGGTGTTCGGCGCCGAGCTCGAAACCGTGAAAGGACCCGCGCCCGTCGTGCATGTCGTGGTAGCCGTGGGTGCCGGCGTCGAGCACCGTGCCGGTGCGGCTGTAGTCGGGCGAGAAGCGGGTATCGAAGGACGCCCCGGCAAACGAATGCACGAACCACGGGTGGGTCGCCAGTCCCGGCACGTCGGGCACGACGCCGAGCCGCTCGTCCTCTCCGTTGTCGATGAATCCCGCGTCGAGCGCGTAACGCTCGAGTCCCGATCCGACGGTGACGTTCGCGTGCGGCGCGATCCCGGCGCGCAGAAAGCCGCTCCATTCCATCCGGCGCTCGCCGTACTCAGCCCGCCCGTCCGGCGAATGCGGCCCGAGCGCGTACAGGGACAGCTCGGGAGCGTCCTGCCATCGGACGCGCGTCGAGACCATCGCGCGGCGTGACAGGATCGGCCGCGAGTCGTAGCGCGCCTGCAGCAGCTTGAACTGGCGAATCGAGTACACACCCTTGAGCTGGACGAACGAACCGTCGTCGAAGTCATGGCTCAGGGCTGGGCCGGCCGCCATGCTGGACCCTCCCTTGATCCCGCCGAAGACGATCGCGAAAAGCTTGGTGACGTGAATCCCGCCGGCGCGGTCGATCTTGATCTTCTCGAGAAGCGGTGCTGCCGGTTCGGCAGGCTGTGCGGCTGAAGCCGACGGCTGCGCCTCCTGAGCGTGGCCAACCGGCGCGCCTCCCGCCATCACCATAACAACGAACAGCGCCGCGGCAGGTCTTACCATTCTCGATCCTGCGTACTCAGCAATTCTGCTGCCAAGCGGCTTCATGGCAAGATATCGCCGTGTCGCTGCTTCCCGATCCCCGGTCCGGTCGCCCGCCACGGCGGCTGGGACCATGGATCACCACGGGAAACGTTGCCCCAAGCGACCCGCTGGAGCCCGTGTGCGCCGCCTGATTTGCTGGGGAGGCGCGGCCGTAGTCGCGGCGTTCGCTGCTCTCGCGATCACGGAGGCACCGCTCGGCACTCCTCTCTTCTTCGCCTTCGCGGCGGTGCCCGCCGTTGTCTATGGCTTGCTGATGCGTCGGCTGCTGGCCCCATCGCAGCCCAAAGCGCAGGGGTTCGGCCCGGAGCGGCTGCTGCGCATCGCCTTGCTGCTCGCGGTCGCGTTCCGTGTGCCGGTCGCCGTCGCTCCGGTCGGCGCCGACAACGACATGGTCCGTTATATGTACGACGGGCGTCTGCAGCAGCTCGGCATCAATCCGTACACGGTCGTCCCGGCCGACCCGGCGATCGCCTGGACCCACACCGACCTGACGCGCCGCATGCCGAGCATCCGCGCGCGCACCCCCTACCCGGCCGCGGCGCAGCTGTTCTTCCGGCTGGTGGTGACGATCCGCGAGACGCCGCGCGCGATGAAGCTTGCGCTCGTCGCCTGCGATCTCCTGACCATCCTCGTGCTGGTCCGATGGCTGCGCCAGACAAACCGCCCGCCGTGGCTCGCGCTGGCCTACGCGTGGAATCCCCTCGTCATCCTCGAGGTCGCGCACAGCGGCCACATCGACGCGCTCGGCGCGCTGTGGATCGCGCTTGCCGCGTGGATGCTCACGACCGGACGGACGCTGCGCGGGGCGATCGCGTTCGTGATGGCGATCGCCACCAAGCTGCTGCCGATCGTGCTCGTCCCGCTGCTGTGGAAGCGGATCCGCATCCGCGACGCCGCCGCCGGAGGGCTGGTCTGGGTGCTGCTCTATCTGCCGTTCCGTTCCGCCGGCGCCCTGCCGCTCGGCGCCGTGCCGAACGTGGTCGCGTTCATCCGGTTCAACGGGCCGCTGTTCAAGTGGCTGGCGGAGCTCGCGACGCCGCAGGTCGCGGCGGCGGTGGCGGTCGTCGCGGGACTCTCAGTCGCGACGTGGATGCGGTTCTCGCGTCCGGCGGACGATCCGGCGGCCTGGGCCTGGCCGATGGCCGTGTCGCTCGCCGCGGCGCCGGTGATCTACCCCTGGTATCTGCTCTACTTCACGCCGTTTCTCTTCAGCGCCGCGACGGTCCCGCTCATCGCCTGGACCTACGCGGCGCTGCCGGTCTACCTCGTGTGGTACCTGTCGAAGTTCGGGCACCGCTGGTTCGTGCCGACGCCGGTCCTGTGGATCGAGTTCGGCGCAGTGGTGCTGGTACTGCTCGGCAGGATCGTCGCCGTGCGGCCGGTCATTTCTTCAGTTCGCCGGCGATCACGGCCACGTTCTGCTTGAGCCGGCCGGGATCGATCGTGTAGCCCTTGTACTTGTCGTCGATCTTCCAGGCCGCGGCAATGTCATCGGAACTCTTGCCCGCCTTGAGCCCGGCCTGCACCTCGCCCAGGAAATCCTTGTTGAACTGGGCGTACTCGGCCAGATCCGCCCACTTCATGATGTCGGCGCTGTGACCGGTGATGACCAGATCGACGTTGTGGATGCCGGCATGCGCCTTCGCGAGCGTGGCGCCGATCTCGACGCCGCTGCCGCCGTTGTTGCTGTCAAGTAGCGGCAGGTTCTTCCCGGAGAAGATGTCTCCCGCGTGCGCGAAATGCAGCGCCGGCCAGACGATCCAGGCGTCGCCGTTGGTGTGGCCGCGGCCGAAGTAATACAGGTCGATTTCGTCGGCGCCCTTGCCGATCGTCATCTGGTCCTTGAAGGTACGCTTCGGCATCCCCTTGCCGTTGTTCTGCTGGAAGATGCTCGGGCCGGCGGCGCCTCCCCCCATGCCGGGCGGGCTCGTCATCTTCTCCATGTTCGCCTTGGTGTTCTCCTGCACGACGATGTCGACCGTCGTCGGGAACTCGACGTTGCCGCTGACGTGATCCCCGTGTGTGTGGGTGTTGATGATCGTGGTCACCGGCTTTGGAGTCAGCTCCTTGATCTTGTCGAGGATCGGCTGGCCCCAGCCTGGCAGCTTGGTATCGACGACCACGACGCCGGTGCTGCCGATGAACACCGCGGTGTTGCCGCCGCCGCCCTTCAGCATGTAGAGGTTGTCCTTCAGCTTGACGGCGTCAACAACCTTGGGCTGTGCCGCCTGCCCTCCGGGCGGCGCCTGATAGGCGGTCACCGCCATCGACCCTGCCGCGACGATCCCGAAAATTCCAGCCATCCATCTCCGACTCATAGGCTCCCTCCGGCAAAGAAAACGCGCTGCACGAACCAGAACGCACCCGCGACGACGACCACTAGCGATCCGGCGAACGCGAGCCGGCGCCCCGCCGCCTCGCTGCGGTGACGCAGCGCCGCCAGCGCGCCTGCCACCACGACCACGACGAGCATCTGACCGATTTCCACCCCGAGGTTGAACGAGAACAGCGACCAGCCGAGCGCGCGCGCCGGAAGGTCCATTTCGCGCAAGACGCTGGCGAACCCGAAGCCGTGCACGAACCCGAACCCGAACGCGATCCATCCGCGCACGTCGCGCCCGCCGCCGCGCACCATCAGGTTGTCGACCCCGACGTAGACGATGCTGAGCGCGATCAACGGCTCGACGACGCGCGCCGGCGGGCTCAGGATGCGAAGCGCCGCCAGGGTGAGGGTAACGCTGTGCGCCAGCGTGAACGAAGTGACGACCACCGCGAGCCTCCGGATCGAGCCGCCGAGCAGCAGCAGGCCGACCAGGAAGAGGATGTGATCGGGGCCGATGAGGATGTGATGGATGCCCTCGGCGACGAAACGCCTGGCGACCGCGAGAGTGCCGCGCGCACCGCCTGAAAAATACTCGAGCGACGTCCGCGAGGCATCGAGAATGGCCTGCTGCCGCAGCGCGCCGTCTTCGTAGACGTTGACGAACGTCTGGTGCTGCGGATCGTAGGGGAAGATCAGCGCCGACACGTGCAGGGCGGACGGCCGGCCCGGCAGAGTGAACGGCAGCCGGAGCGACTGTTTGTCCGCCAGCACCTCGACCGTACCCCACCTCGCGGGAAGCGGGCGATCGCCCTCAGAGAACGACAGGCGCGGATCGAGCATCTGCTGAAGCGCCGCGGACTGGCGGCTCGCAACGGCCGGATCGAGCAGCGTCGCCGACTGCGCGATCCCGAGGTCGTGCGCGGCGTCGAAGACGTGCACCGTCAGCGAGCCGTCTGTCCCCGCGGGGCCGATGCGCAGGTCGAGATAAGAAAAGGGCACCGGATGGGCGAAGGCCAGCCGGGCCGAGAGCAGGACCGCCGCCGCAACCAGGGTGCGGAAATACCGCATGCGCGGCTCATGCTAGCGTACCGGGCAGGGTGACGGCGGAGCGCTCGGGCTGGATGTCCTTCGAGCGACGCGGCTTACCCACCGTAGCGACAGCGGCCGACAGACCGGTGAGCACGATTCTTGCGATGCCGGGAACAGGGGGCCTCGAATGCGAACGGTTTGGGTCATCGCGTTCACACTGCTGGCGGGCGCGGCCGTTGCGCCAACCCACGCTGAGCTCGGCCTCGCCAACCCTGTTTCGCATTTCTTCGTGCGCAACGAACAGCCGCTGCGCCAGTACCGCGCCTACCGGCGGATGCACGCATCGACGGAGAGCTCGAACAAGTACGACGCCTGGCTGGAAGCGTGGACGGAGCTCAAGGACGGCAGATTCAGCTATCAGATCATGTCGGAGGGCGGCTCCGAGACGGTGCGCGCCCGCGTGCTGCGCGCGATGCTGGCGCGCGAGCAGGACCTGATCAACCGCGGCGACAGCGACAAGGGCGACCTCACGCTCAACAATTACGAGTTCGTGGAAGGCGGCCGCGACGTCGACGGGACGCATGTCGTGCAGATGAAGCCGCGCCGCAGCGACGTGCTGCTCGTCGACGGACGCGCCGTGCTCGACGAGCATGGCGAGTTGATGCGCATCGAGGGGCGGCTCGCCAAGAATCCGTCGTTCTGGACGAGTCTCGTCAGCATCGTCCGGCGCTATGCGCGGGTGGGCGGCACGCGGGTGCCGGTCGCCACCGAGACCACCGCGAAGGTGAAGTTCGTCGGCACCGCACAGATGAACGTCGTCTACGACTATCAGAGCGTGAACGACCGGCCCGTCGCGCTCAGCGAGACGCCGTCCTCAGCGCCCTGGCATACCGCTGCGCGATGAGATTGGTGAGCCGGCGCGACACCGAGGCGTTGACGTCGATCGCCAGCGCCTGATCGAGCAGCGTGTTCTTCTCGGCGCGATCGTTCGTCACCATTGCCATCGCCACATAGGCAAACACCGACGTCCCCTTCGAGAGCTCGACCGCTCTGGTGAAATCCGCGCGCACCGCCGCCGGCGATCCGCCGAGCAGCGGCGGCAGCCCGTCGAACGCAATCAGCGCCTCGTAGATCGCCCCGCTATCCCAGGTGTCGTCGAGGTCCCTGGCGCGACGCAGCAGTGCGCGGACGGCGGCAAGTTCCGTCAGGCGCGCGGCGGCATTGGGGGCGAGGACGAGGTCGGCGCCCCAGGAGGCGGCCGCCCAGTACAGCCACGGCACGTCCGCCACGTCGGTCGCGCGCAGCGCCGCTCCGGGATCGGAGACGAGCGCCTGCTCGGTGACGCCGGGGTGCCGCAGCGCGAGTCCTGAGAGACAGTAGGCGCGCGCCCGGCGATACATGTTCGAGGCTCGCGTTCGCAGGTCCTGCGCGGCGTTGACGTCGGCTGCCTTGATCACTGATTCGACGTGAAGGAAGCCGTAGGAATATTCGGTGAAGCCGCGGCACGCGGTCAGCAGCAGTTGCGGCTGCCGCGGCGACTGCGAGAGCAGGATCTCCACCGTCTTCAGCGTCGACGGCGCCGCCAGACGGACGAACTCGGGATCGTTGTCGCGCTCGTAGACGGTACTCGACTCGGCCAGCGCAGAGGCCATCCGGTTGAGCGCCATCTGCTTGGGAGAACACGCGGCGGCGAACACGGCTGCCAGCACGATCCACCGTCTCATGCGTCGGCTAGCGTACCACCAGCTCGCGGCGACCCGGCCTCCACCCGAGCGCGACTCCCTGGACGACGATCTGGCCGCGCTTCGGGGTTACCGAAATCGTGTCGAGCGTGCCGGCGTCCGCGTCGTAGCGCAAGGCGATGGCGCTGGTCTCCTGCGTGAGCTGCGCGTCGAGGTCGTCGAGCGCTTTCTGCTGTGCCTCGACGGTCTGTTGCGCGCGGCCGACGTCCTCGCTTTCCTTGTAGGCGCGTCCGAAGCCGCGGGCCGCGGTCGTGGCACGGCCGAGATTGGTCGAGCTGAGCGTCTTTCTGCCGAGGAGCGCGCCCAGCACGGTCGCGCCGAACGACACCGCCGTCTGCAGCTTGGCCTGCGACGCCTGGCCCTGCTCGCGCTCCACCCCCTGCCGGGCACGCTGCAGCCCGGCCTCGAGGCGCGCCCGCTCGTCGGCGAACTTGCGCCGGACGGCGTCGACCTCGGCGTCGCGCTTCTCGCGCTGCACGCCGGCAATCCGCACACGGAAGTCGTGCTCGGACTCATCGGGCGCCGCCGTCAGGTTCAGTCCGGCGTGCCGAAGCAGGTCGAGCCGCTGGCCGTTCGACAGCCAGGTCGTGAACGCCTTCTGCCAGCCGGCGTAGTTCCGTGGGTTGGCCGCCGGCGTGGGGAGCGGATCGAAGACGGCGCCGTCTGCGGGCGCCTTGGCGAGGTCGGTCGCCGCGAGTTGAAGGACCTCGGCAGCGGTCCAGTCGACCGGCACCGCCCCGTCGGCGATGTCTACAGCGGCGATGACGTCGCGCGTCTGGTTGATCCGGAGCTTGGCGTCGACGAAGGTGATCTGCGCCAGCCCAAGCGCGACCGGTTGATAGTGAGGATTCGCGCCGGTTGCAGGAATGAAGTACTCGGCAATGCCGGGCTGGAGTACGGGACGGGCATTTCCGGCGGCGGCGGAAGCGGCGCGGTCAGGCGAACCGGCGGCGAAGGTGGTCTGACCCCCGTCTGACCCCGGTTTGACCCCGGTTTGACCCTGGTCTGACCCGGGGGCGGGGCCGCGGGGGGGCGTCAGGGCGCGGAGCTGGTCGCGCGACAGTGGGCCGCGCAGGTACGAGAGCGCCCAGCGGCTCATGAACGTCGCCGGCGCGCCGGCATGGACGTCGTGGAGCAGGAAAACCCGCTTCCCGAGCGACGAGAGCGTCCTGTCGGCCTCACTCCGATCGAACGCGCCCGCGGCTGCTCCCTCCAAGCCGTCCAGGACGCGCGCCTTGTCGCGTTCGGTCTGCAGTCTTCCAAGGAACCACGTGCCGGCGTTGCCGAGCCCCTTGTAGTCGAGGTCAACCGTGTTCTGCGTCGCCAGCACGATACCGAGCCCGAAGGCGCGCGCCTGCTTCAACAGCGTGAGCAGCGGCCCCTTCGACGGCGGCGCCGACACCGGCGGAAAGTAGCCGGCAATCTCGTCCATGTAGACGATCGCCCGCAGGCTGCTGGTCCCGCTCTGGCGCCGCATCCAGCCGACGATCTCGTTCAAGAGCAGCGAGACGACGAACATCCGCCGATCGTCGTCCAGATGCGCAATCGAGATAATCGACACGCGCGGACGGCCCTTGGCGTCGAAGAGGAGCCGGCCAGGATCGAGTGGCTCCCCCTCGAGCCATTGCTCGAAGCCGGGGGCAGCGAGCACCGCATTGAGCTTCGCCGCCAGACCGAAACGGTCCTTCGCGGGGTAGAACGACTCGAGGTCGAGTACGCCGATCCGCGTGAACGGCGGATTCTGGACGCGCCCGACGAGCGCCCCCAGGTCGAGCGTCACCCCGGCCTTCCAGCTCTCGGCGAACAACGTCGCCAGGAACGTGTGTTCGCGTCCGCGCGGCTCTGCCTCGGCGCCCGCCAGCGCCAGCACGCTCAACGCCGCCGTCGACGCGCGGTCGGCGAGCGCCTCGGAGTCGAGCGTGCCCGTCGGAGGCGCCAGCGACGAGAGGATCGAAAGCGGACGGCCAGCCGCGCTGCCGGGGGTGTAGACCGAGAAATCCGCGGCGGCGCGGAGACGCGCGATCCGGTCGCCATCCTCGCCCCAGTCGGCCAGCCCTTTCTTCCAGGCGGCCGCCTGCTGCGCGGCAAAGGTGTCGAGGTCCAGTCCGGCGCGCCGCGCCTCGTCTTCGTCGATCCAGGGCCGGAAGTCCGCGGGAGCGAGGTCGGGGAACGTCAGGAGCAGGTTCGACAGGTCCCCTTTCGGGTCGATGGCGATCGTCGGCACGCCGTCGATCGCCGCCTCCTCGATGAGCGACACGCACAGCCCCGTCTTGCCGCTGCCGGTCATCCCGACGCAGAGCGCGTGCGTAAGCAGGTCGCGCGAGTCGTACAGGACGGGATCGCCCAAGGTCGCGCCGGCGGCGTCGCTCTGGCGTCCAAGGTAGAAGACGCCCAGCTTCTCGAAGTCCTTCATGCCTTCTGGTTCTCTTTCGTGCGTACCCAGCGTTCCACCGGCACCGACAGGAGCCAATAGTGCTTCCGAAGCTCGATGACCAGCGCGAGGTAGCGCTCCCGCGGGAATTCCCCGGCGAGCAGCCGGCGCTTCAGCCGTCGGATCTCGTACCGATACAGGTCGTTGAGCGCGCTGCGGACGATGCGGGGCGGCGTCGACGGATCGGGCTGCAGGCCATGCACCGCCAGGATCGCGAGCGCCTCGGGAGCGTATTCGAACTGCACTCGATCACCAAATCATCAAATCAGGAAATCGCCAAATCTGCTAGCATCCCCCGTCTAACTGATTCCGGAGGTCCTAATGTCAGACGAGAAGGATCCGCACGCCGACGATTTGCTGACGCGATCGGCGGAGCTGGTGGGAAACGCGGTAGGCACGGCGGTCAACACAGCCGAACAGGCGACCGCTTCCGCCACGTCGACGGCGTCGACGGTCGCGCAAGCGGTGGCCGCCAGCGGGCGGAAGGCGGCGGCAGCGCCACGCGCAGTGAAGCGGACTGTCAAGCGGGCCGCGAAAGTCGTCAAACGCGCCGCCAAGGTGGTCAAACGGACCGCCAAGGTCGCGGCGCGCAGGGCCTCCAAATCCGCCACGAAGAAGAGCAAGACGGCGGTAAAGAAAATCGCGAAAGGCGCGAAGAAAGCGAAGAAGGCACCGAAAGCGAAGAGCTCGAAGGGCGGCCGGAAGAAAAAGTAGCCGTTCGCCGTCGGCAGTGGGCAGTTCGCGGTTGGCAGATGGCGGTCAGCAGTTGACCGCCAACTGCCAACGCCCCTGCCTCCGGCTTACTGTTCTCTCGTCCCCGCCAGGATCGCATTGAAGAGGAAGCGGAACGTCACGTGCGGCTGTCCTCGGAAGGTGATCTCCGGTCCGAACGCAAACGCCTTCCCCTTCCCCACCGTGGCTTCGAGCGCGGTGGTGCCTCCATCCAGGTAGTTCTGTCCCCAGGCCCAGCCGCTGCGCAGCGGCGCCGAGGTGTCGAACCACATCACCGGCCGCACCCCGTGCGCTTGTGCGTCGGGCGACAGACGGAAGACGGGATCGTTGTTGAAGAAGACGTCGATGTGATCCTCGGCGCCCGCCGCCGACGGCGCGGTCGGGTCGACGGCCACGCGGAGCACCGAACCGGGTACGTAGAACTTGTCGGCGCTGAGTGGACGATCCTCCTGGCCCGGCTGCCGCTCGACAAGATAGTCGGACACCGGCAGCGCGAGCAGGTCGGCCACGCCGCGCGCCGCGGTGCCGGCGCCGATGAGGACGCCGCCGTCCTGCACGAACTTCTTCACGTTGGCCTCGGCGCCCGCGCCACCGCCGCTGCCGGTCGTGACCTGGCACAGGCTGCGCAGATCGGGATCCTTCACCGCACCGGAGGCTGGCGGCGGCTCGTCGCCACCGCCGCCACCGCCGCGCCCGCCGCCGCCGCGCATTGACGCGCCGGAGGGCAGGATGATGACGTCGTACTTCGCACGCAGGCTGGTGTCGTCGAAGCCGGCGCCGCAGACCACGGTGAACGGGAACTCGAAGCGCTCGAGCAGGAACCGCGTCCACCCGGACGGCATCGAACCGGTCGCCGTATCCCAGAGCGCGATTCGCGGCTGCGTCAGCTTGTGGCCCTGGACGCCGGCCGCGGTCGCGTCCACGTTGACGCCGAGTTCCTGCACGCCTTTCTGCACGATCGGCGTCGACGCAGCACTCGCCATGACGAGGAACGTGCCCGCCGGATACGACTTCCCGCCGAGCGACGCCGGCTTGTCGAACCGATACGCGTCGCCGCCGGCTGCCATGACGCGGTTGACGATCGTGAACGAGTCGTTCACCGCCGGCGACAGCAGGTAGCCGCCGGTGGCGGCGCCGGTGATCTTCCCCGGCATCGGCGCCGCCAGACCGTCGACGTCCTTGAACGCGCCGCTCACGTCATCGAACACGCGATCGAACTTGACGCCCATCTGGTACGCGAGCGTCCAGCCGGCGTTGTCGTACGGACGCCGCGGGATGCCGCGCTCGTCCATGTCGTTGGGGTGATCCTGCGGCTCGAACATGTCGAGCACGTGCGCGCGGCCGGCCTGCGCCGCCTTGACCACGAACGATCCGGCCGGATACGTCTTGCCGCCGACGCTCAACGGAGCCGTCGCCTGCTGCACCTCGACGCCGATGTAGCGCAGGGCGTTGATGAACTTCGTCGCTGTCGCGAAATCGGTCTGGCCGGCAGGGACGATGAAGACGCGCGGGTCGCGGTGCGACGGGTCCTTCAGCACCTGGTTGTAGGTGGCCAGGCTGAGCGCATTGCCGCGCCCGCCGCGGCCTCCGAAATCCGCCGGAGCCGGAGCGTCACCGGTCCCGCCGCCCGCCCCGCCCCGTCCGCCACGGCCGCCCCGTCCGCCGGCGGCCGCGCCAGCCGCACCAGGCGCACCAGCCGCACCGGCGGATGCGCTCATCGCCGCCTGCAGCCGCGTCATGTCCTCGTTGGAGATCGTCCAGTGATCGTGGCTGCCGCGATCGATCTGGTTCGAACCCATCTTGTAGATGTTGTAGAGGAACTGGTCCTTGTAGCGCGACGCCAGATCGAGCACGGCGTAGTTCGCCGTGACCGAATAGTCGATCGACTGGCGGAAGTGCCACTCCTGCGGCTCGATCGGCGCAGGCAGATCGGCGCGCGGCAGGATTTCGGTGGCGGTCGGCGGAATCTGCATCGGCGTCGGGTTGCCGATGATCTCGGTGAGCAGGCCGATGATGTTCTGGAAATAGGCGGTCGTGCGCAGGCCGCCGTTCCACCAGGTCGAGTAGCTCGAGCCCGAACGCATCGTGAACCCGGGCTTGCCTTCCTGCAGGAAGCGGTGGTGCATGGCGTCGGCCACCAGGTCGATGCCGGTGACCACCATCGGATCGAAGTTGTAGTTGAAGGGATCCCGGAAGGGCGGCGTGAAGATCACCGTGCCGACGGGGCCGGCCTGGTGATGGTTGTACATGATCTGCGGCAGCCAGTCCCAGTACATCAACTTGTTCATGTTCTGGGATTCCTTCAGGTTCGACATGTAGAGGTCGCGGTTGTCGTCGTGGCCCGCGTACTTGTTGTAGAGACGCGGACTGCAGGTGCGTCGATCCTGCGGGTTGGCGCTCTGCATGTAGCACTTCGACACCATCTGCATGCCGTCGGGATTGGCGTGGACGGCGATTATGATCACGTCGCGCAGGATGCGCAGCGTTTCGTCGTCGGATCGGCTCACCAGCTGGTAAGTGGTCTCGATCAGCTGATGCGCGCCCACCACCTCGGTCGCGTGCAGGCCGCCGTCGATCCAGACGACCGCCTTGCCTTCCTTGGCCAGCGCCCGCGCCTGCTCCTCGGTGATGCCGCGGGCCCGGTGCAGTTGCTGCGAGATCTGCTTGTAGCGATCAATCTTGGCGAAGTTCTCCGGCGCCGTGATGATCGCCGCCAGCTGCGGACGCCCCTCCTCGGTCTTGCCGATCTCGAACACCTGCATCCGGTTCGACTCTTTGTCCAGCCGGTGCCAGTACTCGACGAACTGGTCGTAGGTGGCGAGCTGGTAGTCGTCGCCGATGTTGAAGCCGAAGAACTGCTTCGGCGAGGTGATGGCCGGAGCCTTGGTCTGCGCGGCCGGAACGGCGGCGGCGGCGGTGAACAGCGCGATGGCAAACGCCACCGCGCGCGGGCGTCGGGCGTACATGTATCCACCTCCACGATGGTGGTGGATACACTATCAGATCGTTTGTGGTGAACTAGTTGGTCTTGAGCGGCGTGCCGATCGACGGCCGGCCCGATTCCGGCATCATGCCGTTGAACGTGGCGGTGTGCTGGTAGATCGCGCCGTCGGCGTTGCTGCCGTAGAAGTACGGATTCCCCTGCGGGTCGAGCGGATCCGCCCACACGGCATAGCCGGTCGCCGAATAGCCGGGTGCCTGGCCGTTGCAGGTCGCCGGTGCGCCGGCGAGCGCCGCACCGGTCATCCCGAACGTGTAACCCTGCTTCAGGAACGACGCCCCCGTGGCCAGATCGGCCGGCAGGAACGCGTTCACCGCGCCCACGGGCGCGATGCCGAGCGTCTGGAAATCGGGTGAGTAGAATCCTGATCCGCAGGCGACCGCGAAACTGATTTGCGCGCTGTTGACCACACGCAGCGTCGACACGGCCGACGCCGACTGCGCGGCGCCGCGCGCGCGATAGAGCGACGGCAGCGCCATCGTGCACAGCGTGCAGATGAGGGACGCCGTGAAGAGCAGGTCGATCAGCGTGAAGCCGGATTCACCACGTGACGCCGTTTTCATGACAGCCATAACCGCGAATCCTCGGACAATTTTCGGTACCCTGCCACTTTTCGACACTCGAAAAGTGGCCCTGCGAACCGCCGCCGTTTTCATTACCGCGGCGAGCTGCGCGCTAACTATGGTTAAGCCAATGACTTATTGGCATGAACCGGCGCAACCAGCCGGTTGAGTTGCAAGCGCTTTGCCGTTCCGGAAAGGGAGATGTCCCGGGCCTGAGAATCCCCGAAAGACGGCCCCGTCCTCGGGCTGTCGCCGTCGGGGCGGATCACCGGGTCAGCTTGCGGTACTTGATACGGTGCGGCTGGTCGGCGTCGGCGCCGAAGCGGCGGTGCCGGTCGGCTTCGTAGTCCTGGTAGTTCCCCTCGAACCACTCGACGCGGCTGTCGCCTTCGAACGCCAGCATGTGTGTCGCGATGCGATCGAGGAACCAGCGATCGTGGCTGATGACGACCGCGCAGCCGGCGAAGTTGAGCAGCGCCTCTTCGAGCGCGCGCAGCGTATCGACGTCGAGGTCGTTGGTCGGCTCGTCCAGCAGCAGCAGGTTGGCGCCACCCTTGAGCAGCTTCGCCAGATGGACCCGGTTGCGCTCGCCGCCCGACAGCTGGCCCACTTTGCGCTGCTGGTTGGCCCCCTTGAAGTTGAACCACGAGACGTAGGCGCGCGACGCCACTTCCCGCTTCCCCAGCGCGACCGTGTCGCCGCCGCCGGTGATCTCCTCGAACACCGACTTGTCCGGATCGAGCTCGCGCGACTGATCGACGTAGCCGACCTGCACCGTATCGCCGAGGCGCAGGATTCCGGCGTCCGGCTTCTCCTGGCCGGTGATCATCCGGAACAGCGTCGTCTTGCCGGCGCCGTTGGGACCGATCACGCCGACGATGCCGCCACGCGGCAGGGTGAAGTTCACGTCGTCCATCAGCAGCGTGTCGCCGTAGCCCTTCTTCAGTCCGCGGGCTTCGACCACGATGTCGCCGAGCCGCGGGCCAGGCGGAATGAAGATCTCGATCTGCTCGATCTTCTTCGCGGTTTCCTCCTGGAGCAGATCCTCGTAGGCGTTGAGACGCGCCTTGCCCTTGGCCTGGCGGGCGCGCGGCGACATCCGGATCCATTCGAGCTCGCGTTCGAGCGTCTTCTGGCGCTTCGTCTCGGTCTTCTCTTCCTGCGCGAGGCGGCTCTGCTTCTGCCCGAGCCATGAGGAGTAGTTGCCTTCCCACGGGATTCCGTGTCCGCGATCGAGCTCGAGGATCCAGCCGGCGACGTTGTCGAGGAAATAGCGATCGTGCGTGACGGCGACGACGGTGCCGGGGTAGTCCTTCAGGAAGCGCTCGAGCCAGCCGACCGACTCGGCGTCGAGATGGTTCGTCGGTTCGTCGAGCAGCAGGAGATCGGGCGAAGTGAGCAGCAGCCGGCAGAGCGCGACACGGCGGCGCTCGCCGCCCGACAGGGTGGTCACGTCGGCCTCGGGCGGCGGCAGGCGCAGCGCGTCCATCGCCAGTTCGAGCCGCGAATCGAGGTCCCACGCATTCGCCGCCTCGATCCGGTCCTGCACCTTGGCCTGCTCGTCGATGACCTTGTCCATCGCCTCCGGCGGCAGGTCTTCGCCGAGCTTCGCGTTCAGCTCGTCGTAGCGCGCCAGGAGCGCCTTGATCGGCGCAACCCCCTCCTCGACGTTGCCGAGGACGGTCTTCGACGCATCGAGCCGCGGCTCCTGGTGGAGGAAGCCGACGCTAATCCCCTCGGCGGGCCACGCCTCGCCGACGAAGTTCTTCTCTTCGCCGGCCATGATCTTGAGGAGCGAGCTCTTGCCGGCGCCGTTCAGCCCGAGCACGCCGATCTTGGCGCCCGGCAGGAACGACAGCCAGATGTCCTTGAGGACGTGATGGTCGGGGGGATAGACCTTCCCCAACCCCTTCATGGTGTAGATGAATTGCGGCATGCGGTGAATCAGAGGTGACGGTTGCTCGATCCGATCTTACCCTGACAGTCACCGCGCGCGCGACGAGGTCGCCGGCGGCGCCCTCTTGACGCCGCCGGCAGCGTGGGTGGCCGGCGCTATTGGTCGATGGCGCACTCGTGCGACACGGCACGCCCGTGGCCGCTGCACCTGGTGACGACGCCGTGAACGGGTTTGACGCCGAAATGCTTCGAGGCGGGCAGGCCGAAGCTGATCGTGAGATTGGAGTAGGTGACGGTCGCGCCACCCAGCACGCAGAGCGTGACCGGAGACGGATTGCCAAATGGCGCCGGGCTCCCGTTCCCCGTAATGATCGCCGTCCCGGTGACGACGAATCCTCCGGTCACGGCCGGACTGAAGGCCGGGCAGTTCGATTCCCAATCGGTACTGACCGCACCGCCGGTCAGGCTGATGTGGTGCGTGTGGGCGGCTCGGGTCGTCGGATCGTCCTTGTTGACGGTCCCCTGGACGATTCCGTAGTCCGACGTCTCCATGTTCAGGACCGCCGAGAAGTCGGCGGTGCCCTTCCGCTCGTCCAGCGACAGCGTCCAGCTGCCTCGCATTTCGTACGGACCTCCGGCGACGACCGCCGCCGAGGCTGTGTAGTCGTTGATCAACCCGACGAAATGCTGCGGCGGGAACGGCCCGTGCCGATCGTCGGGTCGATCGCGGCCCGCTCCGTTGACCGCGACCGACATCGCCAGCGCGATGCCGCCTGCCATCAGTGCCCATGTCGTGCGCTTCATCAACCCCTCCTGTGCCCCAGATTCGACTGGTGACGACGTGCCGGCGTGACACTACCGCCGTGACTTGTGGGCCGCAACGAGCAAAGAGGAGCAAAGTCGCTCACCGGCGTCCGGACCGAGCGAAGCCGCCTCGACCCGTGGCAGAATCCGCCCTGTCGGCCGGGGAAATGGTGGAGGGCGGATGGAAGAACATTCCGATGGGACGTCTGCGGCCTCGCCCGGCGCGCGGCTGGACTCCTGGAAGGCGATCGCCGCGTACCTGGGGCGGCACGTCACGACTGTGCGCCGGTGGGAAAAGCAGGAAGGCTTGCCCGTCCATCGCCACGTGCATGCCAAGCTCGGGTCGATCCACGCCTTCACGACCGAAGTCGACGCCTGGTTCGACAGCCGCCGCACGACCGAGATGGAAACCCGCGCCCCGGCCACCGCCGAAGCGCAGCCTGCCCCGGAGCGGCTGCCCCCACCTCCAGAGCTGTCGGGGCTGCCGCCCGCGGGCTCGATCGCGTTCGCCGGACGCGAGGCAGAGACCGGCCTGCTCAGGGACGCATGGCGCCTGGCCTCTGGGGGCCAGCAGCAGATCGTGTTGATCGGCGGCGAGCCGGGGATCGGCAAGACGCGGCTGGCGTTCGAGTTCGCGCGCTCGGTCGGCGAGCGCGCGACGGTCCTGGTGGGGCGGTGCGATCGAGAGTCCCTGGAGCCCTTCGCGCCGTTCGTCGCGATCCTGCGCTGGCTCGTGCGCGAGACGCCGCCAGCGACGCTGAAGCGCCGCTTGAGCGGCATCGAGGCGGCCGCCGATCTCGCGCACATGATTCCGGAGATCGCGGGCCGGGTTTACCTCGGCCGACGCCCCGCATCCGGCACGCTGGAGCACCGGCGGTACCGCATGCTCGAGGCCTGTTCGGAGCTGCTCGTCGCGACCTCGCGCAGCGGACCGATCCTCCTGGCGCTCGAAGACGTCCATTGGGCGGATCCCGGCTCGCAGCTGTTCCTGCGTCATCTCGTCCGCTCCACCCGCGACGCCGCGCTCTGTATCGTCCTGACGTTCCGCGACACGGACCCCGACACCGCGGCGCAATCGCGGGAGGTGATCGACGATCTGCGGCGCGAACACTCCGCCACGCTCATCCCGCTGCAGCCGCTGGCGGAGGTCCACGTCGCGCAGATGATTCAATCGCGGATCGGCCGCGAGCCGCCGTCCCGTCTGACGGCCTTCGTGCTGGAGCACACGGAGGGAAACCCGCTCTTCGTCACGGAACTGCTGCAGCACCTCGACGAAACGGGAGGGTTGGCGCGGTTCGAGAGAGCGCAGGCGACGGTCGGCGCGGACGAGTTCTCGATCCCTGGAAGCGTTCGAGCCCTGATCGGCCGCCGCCTGAGACGGATGAGCGCCGCGACGCAAACGCTGCTCACCCGCGCTGCCGTGATCGGGCGGCAGTTCCGGTTGTCGGTGATCGAAGCACTCGGAGACTTCAGCGAGGACGCCGTGCTGGATGCCATGGACGAAGCCGTGGCTGCCGGCCTCATCGGCGAAGAGCCCGGCGCGCCCGGGAGTTTTTCGTTCGCGCATACGTTAATCCGCGAGACGCTCTACGGCGGCATCACCGCGGCGCGCCGCGTGAGGCTTCACTATCGGATCGGGCTCACGCTCGAGCGGCAGTTCCCGGACGCGGCGACGGCGCCCCTCGCCGAACTGGCGCATCACTTCAGCCAGGCGGCGTCCTACCGAAGCCCGGAGAAGGCGCTCCACTACGCGCTCGGCGCCGGAGACCGGGCTGCGGCCTCCCTCGCCCCCGAAGAAGCGGCGCGCTGCTACGGGACCGCGCTGCGCATGCTCGACCTGCTTCCGCCTGGGACCGGCCACCGTGACGCCGACCGTGTCGATCTGCACCGGAAGCTGGGTCGCAGTCTTTTCGCGGCCGGACACTGGCGACTGGCGAAAAGCGCGTTCGAGTCGGCATTGAGCCTGGTGGATCCACAGGAATCAGAGCGGCGCTGCGAATTGCTGGTGCGCCTGGCCGAAACGGCCTTCTGGGCCGCCGACGTCGCGGCGGTTCGCGACTATGCGCGGGACGCGCATCTGATCGCCGACGGCCTCGGCCGCGCCGATCTCCTGGCGGATGCGCTGGCCTGGACGGCGAGCGCCCAGGTGGCCGACGGTGACGTCCTGGGAGGCATCGAAACCGACCGGCGGGCGCTCGCCTGCGCCGGCGGCATCCGGTCGTTCGGCCTCGCCCGCGTGCCCCTGATCCTGTATTGGGCAGGCCGTGTCGCGGAGGCCGCGGATCACGCGCGGCAGGCGGTCGAGGCGGCGCGCGAATCAGACGACGCCGCGTTTCTCCTGTATGCGCTGCAGCACCTGGGCCTGAGCCTTTCGGGCCTCGGCCGATACGAGGAAGCGATCGCGGTGCTGGACGAGGCGCGCAGCTTCGGCCGGCGGTGCGGCGCGCTGCCGCTGCTCGCCCGGGCGACATCGGTCTCGGTGGCGCCGCTCCTCGGCGTCGGCGATCTGCGCGGCGCGATGGCGCGCGCGTTCGAAGCGCGGGAACTGGCCCACCGCGTCGCGTTCGAGCCGCCAAGGGTGAGCGCCGGGATCGATTTGCTGCTCATCTTCGCCCGGCTGCAGGATCCCGGCCGCGCCGAATCGCTGCTCGCCGAGACCGACGGC
This sequence comes from Vicinamibacterales bacterium, assembly GCA_036496585.1. NCBI lineage: Bacteria > Pseudomonadati > Acidobacteriota > Vicinamibacteria > Vicinamibacterales > Vicinamibacterales bacterium. The sequence goes on along the minus strand of DASXLB010000071.1, from coordinate 30,755 downwards.
GCCGTGCAGCGTGCCAGCGGATGGCATGCCTGGAAGTGGGCCATCCGTCTCTGGCAGGCCCGGGCGGAGCTGGCGGCGGCGCGTGCCGCCTGGAGCCACGCGGCTCGCGCCGCCACGCATGTCGTCGAGCAGAGCCGGGCGCGGCATCGCCTGAAATACGAAGCGCTTGGTCTGGCCACGCGTGCCCGCGCGCTCCATCACGTCGGATCCCGCCAGGCCGTCGCCGACGCCCGCGACGCCGCCGCGGTCGCCCGCACGCTGGGCGATCCAGCAGTGCTCCTGGAGTGCCTGATCGTACACCTGGAAGTTGACGGCAGCGACGCGGTCGAGCAGGAGGCGCGGCGAACCGGACAGCGGATGCTCGACGCGCTCACCCGGCCGGCCCTGCGGTTAGGATTCGCGGCGTTCCTGTCCGAGAGGTGGCCTCGCCTGCCCGGCCGCTGACCCGTTCCGGCCGCGACGCGGCGCCGGTTCAGAGCGCGTTGTTCGGGCGCAAGGTGGACGGCATCTTGTCGGCGTCCGGCTCGGGCGTAAAGTCCTCGCCGTCGTTGATGAAGCGGTCCGCCTCGAACGAGTACTGCTTGTCGTAGAGCGTGCGGTAGCGCCCGCCGAGCGCCATCAACTGCGCGTGCGAGCCGCGCTCGACGATCTCCCCGTGCTCGAGCACCAGGATCTGATCGGCGCTGCGGATCGTCGAGAGGCGATGCGCGATGACGAACGTGGTGCGGCCGCGGCGCAGCGACTTGAGGCCGTCCTGGATCATCGCCTCGCTCTCGCTGTCGAGGCTCGAGGTCGCTTCGTCGAGGACCAGAATCCGCGGATCCGCGAGAATCGCGCGCGCGATCGACACGCGCTGACGCTGTCCCCCCGACAACTTGACGCCGCGTTCGCCGACGACCGTGTCGTACTGCTGATCGAACTGCTCGATGAATTCGTCGGCGTGAGCGATGCGGCTGACCCGCCGGATCTCGTCGCTCGTCGCGTCGGGCTTGCCGTAGCGGATGTTGTCGGCAATCGTGCCGTCGAACAGGAAGTTGTCCTGAAGGACGACGCCGAGCTGCTCGCGGTAGTCGCGCAGCCGCACCCCGGACAGATCCCGGCCGTCGACCAGGATTCGTCCGCTCAGTGGACGGTTGAACGCCATCACCAGACTGATCAGCGTGCTCTTGCCCGAGCCGCTCGACCCGACCAGCGCGGTGGTCGTGCCGGCCGGCGCGCGGAAATTGACGTGCTTCAGTACCGGCACGCCCGCGTTGTACTCGAAGCTGACGTCTTCGAACGCCACCTCGCCGGCGATCTCGTCCAGCGCCTCCTTGTCGGCATCCTGATCGTCCTCGGTCGCCATCTGCATCAGCTCGCGGATGCGATCGAGGCCGGCGAACGCCTCGCTGATCTGCGTGCCAATGGACGCGATCTGGACCACCGGCGCGGCCAGCAGTCCGGTGAACAGGATGTAATTGAGCAGCTCGCCGACCGTCATCCGTCCCGCCAGGATCGAGCGGCCGCCGACGATGATGATGATCGTCCCGATGATCCCGATGATCGCGGTCGAGAAGGCGGTGATCGCCGACACCCCGGTGATCGACTGCGCCACGTTGCGGAACAGCTTATGGACGCCGCGCGTGAAGACCAGCTCTTCGCGCTTCTCCGCGGTGTAGGTCTTGACGATGCGGATGCCGCCGAGCGTTTCGTTGAGCCGGCCGGTGACCTCGGCGTTGACCTTGCCGCGCTCGCGAAAGAGCGGCCTCAGCCGGTTGAACGCCGTCGCCATGGCGGCGCCGAACGCCGCAAGCGCCACGATGTTCGCGCAGGTCAACTGCCAGTTGAGATAAATCAGGTAGGCCAGCGCAAACCCGGCGGTCACGACGCTGCCCACGAGCTGCACGAGCCCGTTGCCGACGAGGTTCCGGATGCCTTCGGCGTCGGTCATGATGCGCGAGATCAGCACGCCCGCCTTGGTCGAGTCGAAATAGCCGATCGGCAGCCGCGCCACGTGCGCCTCGACCCGCCGCCGCATGTCGGTGATGGCGCGCTGCGCAGCCACGCCGAGGACCTGCGAGAGCGCGAACGAGGTGACCGCCTGGATCAGCGTGGCCGCGCCGGCGACCAGCGCGAGCGGCACGAGCAGCTGCGTCTCCCGCTTGCCGATCACATCGTCGATCAGGTACTTCGAGGTGGCGGGCAGCACGAGCCCGGCGATGCGGCTGATCAGCATCAGCCCCAGCCCGAGCGTCAGCCGGCCGCTGCGCGCGAGGATGAGGACGCGGGCTTCCTGCCACGCATTGGCGTAGTCGACCTTCTTCTTCTTGGCGGGGTCGTCGACGCGAGCGGCGATCGCGGAGCGACCGGCGCCCTCGCGGCCACCGCCTCGCATGCCGCCGCCATGGCCTCTTCCAGGTAGCATCAGGGAATATGTGGAAATGTGGAAATGTTGAGATGTGGAAATGTGGAGATTGAAAGGTTGAGTCCAGACTATCACTGAGCGGTGGCTAGCGATTACAGCAGCGCACGAGTCACGCGAGCGGCGAGCGAGAGAGCGGGTCGGGGTCGTCCCCCTGGGGCGACGGCTCCTGGGATGAGTCTAGACTGGAGAGATGCCAAAGGACCGGGTTCTGCCGCCCGAGGAGTGGGCCGAGTGGCCCGATGAGCGGCTGCTGGACCTCCGAATGTGTCAGCTCGGCCTGGCGATCGAAACGAGTGTGCTGGCCGAACGCATCGCGACGCTCCAGCAGGAACTCGACGGCCGCGGGCTCGCCACATTCCGTCCGTACTTCTGGCTCTCGGACGAGTGGTTCTCGCCCGACGGCGTCCCCGGCGTCGCCATTCCCTTCTACCTGGCCCACCCGCGTCTCGAGCGCCTCGAGCGGACCTATATGCTCGAGGTGGAGGGAGGAACGCCGGAATGGTGCCTCCGCATCCTGCGCCACGAAGCCGGACACGCGATCGACAACGGCTACCACCTTCGACGCCGCCGGCGCCGGCAGCAGGTGTTCGGCCCTTCGTACAAGGCCTATCCGCAGTTCTACGATCCCAAGCCCTACTCCAAGAGTTTCGTGCTGCATCTCGACAGCTGGTACGCGCAGAGCCATCCCGACGAGGACTTCGCCGAGACGTTCGCGGTGTGGCTCTCGCAACCGGACTGGCGCGACCGCTACACGGGCTGGCCGGCGCTCAAGAAGCTCGAGTACCTCGACACGCTGCTGCGCGAGATCGATGGCAAGCCGATGCTCGTGCGCACCCATCGCCGCGTCGATCCGCTGCCGTCCATCCGCAAGACGCTGCGCCAGCACTACGATCGCAAGCGGCGGCACTACGGCCTGGCGCATCCCGATTTCTACGATCGTGATCTCCGCCGGCTGTTCTCCGACGATCCGGCCTACCAGACGAACATGAAGGCGGCGCGTTTCATCGCCCGCGTGCGCCGCGACGTACGCCGGATGGTCGCGAGCTGGACCGGCGAGTATCAGTACACGATCGATCAGGTGCTCGAGGCCATGCTCCGGCGGGCCAACGAGCTGAATCTGCGCCTCACGCAGCCCGAAGACAGGACCAAGGCCGACTTCCTGGTGATGCTGACGGTGCAGACGATGAACTATCTGCACAGCGGCCGCCACCGCGTCGCGTTGTGATCGGCAGGACGCGTTCTATTTGATCGACCCGATCAGCGTCTCGAGCCCCTGGCCGCCCAGCCGCGCGTAGGCGCGGCGGACGGCCCGGTCGCGATCGATGCGGCACGCGTGCAGCAGCACGCGGATGGCGTCGGGCGGCTGCTGCGCGACGAACAGCAGGTCGGCGGGTCCGCCATCGTGCCACACCACCGCGTGCAGCGGCGCCGCGGCCGCGTTATTGAACGCGCGCATCCAGACTGCGGCGCGCGCGTCGGTGATCGGATCGGCGGAATCCTGCGGCTCGATCGCCACCGCCAGCACGCGCCCGGGCCGACTGTCGGATGGGGCGAGATCGCCAAGCAGCGCCGCCATCGACCATCGCGAGAGCTCGGTCCAGTCGCGGACGACGACGTCGCCGCTCGTCGCCTTCCAGCACCAGGTGAGCCCGGTGGCGAGCATCGCCTCCGCCGGCTCGCGCGGATCGCGGGCGAAGAGCGCTCCCTGGTAGGCAATCGGGCCGTTCTCGCGCAGATAGCAGACGATCGGCGGACGGTCGCGAGGGCGCAGCCGGCGCAGGATCCAGTCCATCTCAGTTCCCCTACGCGCCGGTCATCGCATCGGTTCCCGCGCGGGACATTATCGCACTGCCGCCGCACGCCGGCGTCTGGTCTCGCGGCGGAGCGGAGCCGACGTTCTACAATGCCGCATGCCGATGCTCCGCGCGTGTTCGCTCGCTGTCCTGCTCACCCTGGCCCAATTTCCGCCGCCCGCCACCGACACGCCGGCCCACCTCGCGCCCGCATGGCTCGATCCCTACCGCGACGCGGCCAGCCGGCTCACCGGCGAGGCGCTGTCGTCGGACTTCGCGTGGCAGCGGCTCGCGCTGCTCGGCGACACGTTCGGCAACCGGCTCAGCGGCTCGCCCAATCTCGAGGCGGCGATCACGTGGGCGGTCGAAGAGATGCAGAAGGACGGACTCGAGAACGTCCACACCGAGCCGGTGAAGGTGCCGCACTGGGTGCGCGGTCACGAGAGCCTGGAGATCGCCGGCCCGATTCCGCAGCCGCTCGTCATCCTTGGCCTCGGCAACAGCGTCGGCACGCCGGCAAACGGGATGGACGCCGAACTGCTGATCGTGCACAGCTTCGAAGAGCTCGACGCCGCTGCCGGCCGTGTCAAAGGGAAGATCGTCCTCTTCAACGTGCCCTTCACCAACTACGGCGAGACGGTGCGGTTCCGCACCACCGGCCCGTCACGGGCCGGGGCGCTCGGCGCGGTTGCGGCGCTCGTCCGGGCCGTCGGGCCGGCCGGCCTGCGCACGCCGCACACCGGAACGCTCACCTACGCCGCCGGGCAGCCGCAAATCCCTGCCGCCGCCCTCACCGTCGAGGACACCGCCCGCCTGCAGCGGATCGTCGACCGCGGCACGACAGTCCGCCTGAAACTGCTCATGGAGGCGCACTTCCTTCCCGACGCCGATTCGTTCAACGTAATCGGCGAGCTGCGCGGGCGCGAGCGGCCGGACGAAATCGTCACGATCGGCGGCCACTTCGATTCGTGGGACGTCGGCACGGGCTCGACCGACGATGGCGGCGGCTGCGTGGTCACTTGGGAAGCGCTGCGCATGATGAAGAAGCTGAATCTGCGTCCGCGCCGCACCGTCCGCGTCGTGCTCTGGACCAACGAGGAGAACGGCACGCGCGGCGGCAACGCCTACCGCGATCAGCACGCCGCCGAGCTCCCCAACCACGTCGCGATGCTCGAATCCGACGGCGGCGTGTTCCGGCCGCTCGGCTTCGGCTTCACGGGCAGCGAACGGGCGCGCGCGACCCTGCGCGAAATCGCCACGCTGCTGGCGGCGATGCACGCCGATTCGATCGGCGCGGCAGGCGGCGGCTCCGACATCGAGCCGAGCGTGCAGCAGGCCGGCATCCCGTCGCTGTCGCTCGAAGTGGACGGCAACTACTTCCTCATCCATCACACGCCGGCGGACACGATCGACAAGATCGATCCGCTCGACGTGTCTCGTTCGGCGGCCGCAGTCGCGGTGATGACCTACGTGATCGCGGAGATGCCCGAGCGCCTGCGCTGAGCACGCCGGCCGGACGGGCCGCCGATCACGAACCGGGGTTCTTGACCGTGTAGAGCAGGTAGTCGGCGCGGGTGAGGCCGTCGGCATCCGGACGCTCGCGATCGAGATCGTCCACCGGGACGACGCTGACGATGGCGATGCGGCGGCCCGGCAGGCGCCGCCGCGCCGCGGCGGCGGTACCCTCGGCATAGTCACTGTGAAACGCGCCGTTGACGTGGACGATCGTCGCGTGCGTCGAGGCGTGCTGCTCGAACGCGCTGGCGATCGACTCTCCCATCGTCTCGTCCTTCAGGCACTGCGCGAAGTAGAAGCGATCGTTCTTCAGCCGGAGATCGGCGGCCTGGGGATCGCCGGCGGACGGATGACCGCCCATCGCCTCGAGGAAGCGCTCGTAGTACGTCCCGGCCGTCGGGCACGACAGCTCGCGCGCCGCGAACGGACGCTCGGCGCCGAGCGCGTCGACGACACCGAGACCGCTGCGCGACACGTCGGTCGCGATGTGGCGCGGCACGTCCGAGGCCACGATCGGGAGGTGATGCGCGCGCGCGAACTCGACGATCGGCCGGTAGTCGGTCTGATACCGCGGCCACGGACGGGCGCCTTCGAGAAACTGCTCCTCGGTGATCGACCCGGCCAGGTAGCGGTCGAGCACCGGCTGCACGTCCCGCTCGAACATCTCCATGGCGATCACGAGCGGCACGCGCCGCCGGATCAGCCCCTCGAGGATGGCCAGCTCCAGCCGATGCGTGTTCGCATCGTCGTGCTGTTCGCCGACGAAGACGACGTCGGCACGGGCGAGATCGGCCAGCATGCTCTCGAAGTCGCCAAACCCCTTCTGCTGCGTGTCGTAGACGCGCTGGGGCACGTACGAGAGGAGCGCCGCCGGCGGCGTCGGCGCCGGCTGGACCAGAGCGGATACGAGCGCGGCGAACGCGCAAGGGAGCATGCTGGAATTGTTCGCCGGCTGCGACACGCTGTCAACGCCGGCCTGCTGAAGACGCTCCGGGGATGCCGTCGGCTCCTCTACGAGATCGGGACGGACGCGGCGCCGACGATCCTCCGGGATCGTGCTTCCTGGACGAGGGCGACGACGTGCAGCCGATCGCGCTGCCAGCCGGCCGGGATCGACGCAAACCTCGCGGCGCTGGACATCCGCCGCACGACGGCGTCGTGGTGCAGCGTCCGGCCGCCGTTCTCGCCGCGGGTGACCGTCGACGCGAGTCCGTCCTCGGTCAGCAGGAACAGTGTCTGTAGCGATTCCTTCACCTCGGGCGGCACACCCGTGACGTCGGCGTGCGCGACGATGGCGTCCCCTTCCAGACGGGCCGACAACGCGACGGCGGCGTGCGGGCGCTGCGCGGCCCGGGCGATCGTGCGCATCAGGCCGGCGCCGTCGCTGCCCACGAGCTCGTCGCGGCCGTCGACCACCGCTTGCGGCGTGTAGACGCGGTCCTCGCCGAAGATGCGGCCGTACCCCTGCTGGCGCGCGGTCGCGTCGCCGAGCGATGCCGGATCCTTCCAGCCAAGCTGATCCCAGTAGGTGACGTGCATGCCGAGAGGGATGATCTGCGCCCCGGCGACGGGCTGCTCACGCGCGAGCCGGCTGAGCACGGCGTCGGCCGGCGGACAGCTCGAGCATCCCTCTGAGGTGAACAGCTCCACCACGACAGGGACGCGCGCCGGATCGGCCTGAGCCGACGGAGCCAGCGCAAACAGCACGGCGAAGACGAGCACTCTCCCCATCTCACCCCCGCCTGGTGGCTTCCACGTCGATCGTGATCTTGACCTCGTCGCTGACGGCCGGCGCCGCTTCGACCATCATGTTGTAGGACAGCCCGAAGTCCTTGCGATTGATGGTGGTGGTCGCGCTGGCGCCGATCCGCAGCGCGGGGCCTTGCTTGATCGCCGGCGAGGGGCCTTCGACGTCGAGCGTCACTTCCTTCGTCACGCCGTGAATGGTGAGGAGACCGACCAGCTTGAACGCGCCGGCGGTCCCGGCGATGACGCGGGTCGACTTGAAGGTGGCGGTCGGGAATTTCGAGGTCTCGAACAGGCCGTCCGCCGATCGCAGATCGCGGTCGCGCGCCTGACTGCCGGTGTCGATTCCGTTGACGTCGATCGACACGTCGGCCTTGATGCTTTGAATCGACGTGCCGTCGTACTCGATGGTCCCTTTCACCGGCCCAAGCGTGCCCCGCACGGTCGACATCAATAGATGCCGGACACTGAAGCCGGCGGCGCTGTGGTTGGTGTCGATCGTCCAGGATCCTGGCGCCTGAGTGCGGGCCAGCGCCGGCACGCTCAGCGCCGCCACGGCCGCGAGCACCATCGTCAATCTCCGCATCGGTGAATCTCTCCTCGTGTCTGTCTCCGTCATTCGATGCGACACGGTCACACGCCCGGGCGTTTCACCCGGATCCGCAGGTTGATCATCTCGACGAACACCGAGAACCCCATCGCAAAATAGATGTAGCCCTTGGGAATGTGCTGATCGAAGCCTTCGAGCAGGAGCGACAGCCCGATCAACAGCAGGAAGCTCAAGGCCAGAATCTTCACGGTCGGGTGGCGGTTGACGAACGTGCTGATCGGCCCCGCCGCGACCAGCATGATCAGCACCGAGACGACCACCGCGACCACCATCACCCACAATTCGTCGACCATGCCGACCGCTGTGATCACCGAATCGAGGGAGAAGACGATGTCGAGCAGCGCGATCTGGGTCAGCACGTAACCGAACGACACCGCTCGTGCGCCTGCCCCGGCGTCGACGTCCCCCTCGAGGCGTGCATGGATCTCGTGCGTGCTCTTGAACAGCAGAAAGAGCCCTCCCAGTATCAGGATCAGATCACGGCCGGACAGCGCCTGCCCGGCAATCGTCACCCACGGCGCGGTCAGCTTGACCACCCAGGAGAGGGAGAACAGGAGGAGGATCCGGGTCCCCATCGCCAGCAGCAGCCCGAGCCGCCGGGCCGACGCCTGGCGCGCGGCAGGCAGCCGGGACGACAGGATGGAAATGAAGATGATGTTGTCGACGCCCAGCACGATCTCGAGGAACGTGAGCGTGGCGAGGGCGACCAGGGTTTCGGCTGTCATGTCGATGCGCTTACGCCGGATCGGTCACGTGCCGGGGACCCGAGGCGGGCCGTTGGAACTCGGTCAGCAGGACCACTGCCAGGCCAGTCAGAATCGCGACGTCGGCCACGTTGAACACGCCGGTCCGCAGCGGACCGACGCCGACGCTGAGGAAGTCGACCACTTTGCCATGGGCCAGCCGATCGATCCAGTTGGACACGCCGCCGGCGAGAAAGAGCGTGGCGCCGAGCAGATAGAGGCGGTTGCCGCGCGCGCGGACGAGCCCGATCAGCCCCGCGACGAGCAGGGCGCCGGTGGCGCCGACGAATACGCCAGTCCGCCACCGCGGCGGGAGGTCCGAGCCCAGACTCAGGAACCCGCCGGTGTTCTCGGCGTAGACGACGCGGAGCGTGCCCCCGAGAAACGTCAGGTCCGCCGCCCCGGCCAGGTTCTCGACGGCGATCCGCTTGGTGACCCGATCGCAGCCGACGGTCGCCGCCAGCACGGCGACAAGCAGCATCGGCGTCAAGGTCCGGCGGAATAGCTCAACCATCGGTTCGAGTATGGCACGCACGAAGGAACCCCCTACACGCCGAAGCGCTCGGGATCCCAGACGAGGCCCAACTCCGACGGCGGTGCCATGTAGCCAGCGAGCGCGGACGCTGCCACGACGGCGGGGCTTGCGAGATAGCCTTCGCCACCGAACCCCATGCGGTTCTGCCAGTTGCGGTTGAAGGAGGTGATGGCGCGCTGGCCGGCGGTCAACGCGTCCGGGCCCTGCCCGAAGCAGGGACCGCACCACGACTGGCGGATCTCGCCGCCCACCGCGCGGAAGACCGCCGCAATCGATTCTCCGTCCAATCGCGCGTCGGGCTGCTCGATCTGGCGCGCGACGCCGCCCGATCCCGGGAAGATCCTCAACTCGCGATCGACCGTCCTGATGCCCTTGCCCCGCGCCGCGCGCAGCACGAGCGCCGCCTGCAGCAGGTCGTCGTAGCCGCCGTTGGTGCACGAGCCGATCATCGCCTTGTCGAAGGTGATCCGCTCACGCGCCACCTCCTCGGCCGGAAAGGCGTTGCCCGGACTGAATGGCTTGGCGATCATCGGCCGCACGTCCGACAGGCTCAACGTCTCGTCGATCGCGTAGCGCGCCGCCGCACCCGGCGCGATCCGCGGATACGGAAGCTCGGTGACGCCCTTGGCGCGATACCAGGCGTAGGTCGTCTCGTCGGGCGCGAAGATCCCGTTCAGCGCCTCGGCCTCCGCCATCATGTTCGCGATCGTGTTGCGATAGGCGATCGGCAGCTGCCGCGCGGGGTCGACGAGCTCCACCGACATACCCTCCGACTGCTTGGCGCCCCAGCGGCGCAGCAGCTCGAGCACGATGTCCTTGCCACTGACCCACGGCTGCAGCGTGCCGGAGAAGACCACGCGCCGCGCCCTGGCGAGCGTGACGTAGACGTAGCCTGTCGCCCAGCCGAAGCCGAGCGTCGTCGAGCCGACGCCGATGCCGACCGCGCCGTAGGCACCGTAGGCGCGGCTGTGCGAGTCGGCGCCGGGGATGAACTGCCCCGGCATCACCAGGCCCTGTTCGGGGAAATAGAAGTGGAAGATGCCGTCGCCGGGTGTCGCGTAGTACGGCTTCTCCATCGCCTGCGCAGCGGCGAACTGCCGCCCGATCGAGGTCTGCTTGTCGTCGGCGGCGCTGCCGGTGAACACGAAGTGATCGTTGGCGATCGCCGCCTGGCGCGGGAAAATCGTGTTGCCGCCGGTGATCTGGTTGAACGTGTGAATCGCAAACGGGGCGGTGCCGTCGGACGCCGGCAGCAGATCGGCGTAGACGCGCAGCGTCGTCCCCGGCTGGAGATCGGCGGCGCGGAGGCGCTTGTCCACCCGGTGCGCGAACACGATCTGCTCGGTCGTCGTCAGGCCGCGCGCCGACTCCGGGTCCGCCCAGTCGAGCGACGGCGCCGTTTCGATCGAGCCGGCGAACTCGCGGCGGCCGACCGCGAAGATGCCGCCGCCGCGGCGGATCTCCTCTTCCTTGGGCGAGAGCGGGACCGGATCGTACGAGCGCCCCTGGCTGACGTTGGTCAGCCGGCGCGTCGCCGTGTCGAAGGTGAACTCGTCGCCGTCCCGCGCGTCGGCCACCGCCTCGGGACTCTGCACGACGTGCAGACCGAGGTTGAAGGCATTGCGCCGGAAGATGTCGCCCATGTTGTGGCCGCAGACGACGACCATCTCCAGGCCGGCCTCCTCGGCGACCCCCTTCAGACCGGCCGGACTCATCTCGCGCGACGAGCCGATGGCAAATCGATCGCCCGCGATCACGAACGTCTCGCCGCGGTGGACGCGCGCGCGGAAGTCCGGCATCAGATGGCGGAAGGATCCCGCTTTCCACCGCTCGTCGAGCGTCGCGAGGCTCTCTGAGACGCAATCGGCCGCCGGCGTGATCTGATCGGTGTCGATGGCATCGAGCTTCCTGGGCGAAGGCGACCGGGGGTCCCAGAAAATCAGCGCGCGCCCGCGGAGCAGGCGGTCGGCCCCCCCGCTGGCAGCCTCGCCGCCGTGATCGGGCGTCTTCGGGACCGATACGCCCGGCTTGAGCCGTGCCGCTTCAATCCTGTGCATTCCCCGATCATAGCCAAGACAGGACACGACTGGCAGCGGCGGATACCGCGGGAAGCGCTCGTCCGTCTTCGAGCGCTCGCAACGGTAGAAGGTCGAGCCGCGGTCGTTCGCCACGACCGCCGCGTGCCGGCACGACCCGCAAAGCCCCGCCCTCACCACATTCTACCTTCCCACATTTCCACATTTCCAAATTTCCAAACTATCATTGGACATGTTCACTTCGGACGCCGTGACCCGCGGCATCAAGGTTCACGTCGAATCCGAATACGCCCCGGACAAGTCGCAGCCGTCGCAGAAGCAGTGGTTCTTCCTCTACACGATTACGATTACGAACGAAGGGGCCGAGGCGGCGCAGCTGATGACCCGGCACTGGATCATCACCGACGGGACGGGCCGCGTCGAGGAAGTGCGCGGCCCCGGGGTGGTCGGCAAGCAGCCGGTGCTGGCGCCGGGCGAGTCCTTCAGCTACACGTCAGGGTGCCCGCTGGAGACGCCGTTCGGCATGATGGAGGGCACCTACCAGATGGTCACGCGGAGCGGCGAGCCCTTCGACGCGAAGATCGCGCCGTTCACGCTGTCGGAGCCCTACACCGTTCACTGAAATCCGGCGCGCGGACACCCACCCGCTGCGAGGTCGGATAATTCTGGACATGCCCGCGGCCGTCCGATGATTCCCGCACACGCCCTGCTGAACGCCTACGCCAGCGGCTGGTTTCCGATGGCCGCCACCCCGGGCGACATCCGCTGGTACTCACCCGATCCGCGCGGCATCATCCCGCTCGACACGTTTCACGTGCCCTCACGCCTGACCCGCACGCTCCGCAGCCGCGGCTTCGAGATTCGCGTCGACACCGCCTTCCGCGACGTCATCGAGGCCTGCGCCGCGCGGCGCGACGACGACGGCAACTGGATCGATGCGGAGATCGTCGAGAGCTACTGCGCGCTGCACGACAAGGGATTCGCCCACTCGATGGAGACGTGGCGCGACGGCCAGCTCGCCGGCGGCCTCTACGGCGTCGCACTCGGCGGCGCATTCTTCGGCGAGTCGATGTTCCACCGTGTGACCGATGCGTCGAAGGCCGCCCTGGTGGCGCTCGTCGAACACCTGCGCCGGCGCGGCTTCGTCCTGCTCGACACGCAGTGGGTGACCGACCATCTGGTGCAGTTCGGGGCGATCGAAGTGCCGCGCCGACGCTACCTCCGGCTCCTCGACGAGGCGCTCGCGGCGGGGGTCACGTTCGGCGCCCGTTGAGGGAGTGGCGCAGGACGCCGTAGTAGGATCGAAGGCGTTTCCCTTTGTGCACCTTGCCTGTATGACCGAACCCCGGTGGATGCCCGCGTCGGTGCGGGCGCTCCGTCACTACTCGTGGGCGGCGCTGGCGGCCGATCTCGGCGCGGGGATGACGGTCGGCCTCGTCGCCTTGCCGCTGGCGATGGCGTTCGCGATCGCCTCGGGGCTGTCCCCCGAATCTGGCATCTACTGCGCGGTGGTCACAGGTTTCCTGATCTCTGCGCTCGGCGGCTCGCGCTTTCAAATCGGCGGCCCGACCGGCGCCTTCGTCGTCGTCGTAGCGGGCATCGTCGCCCAGTACGGCGTCGACGGGCTGTTCATGTGCACGATGATGGCGGGCGTACTACTGGTGATCCTGGGCGTCACCGGCATGGGCTCCGCCATCAGATACCTGCCGCGCCCGGTCGTCATCGGGTTCACCAACGGCATCGCGGTCCTTATCGCGAGCACGCAGATCCGTGATTTCTTCGGCCTTCACCTCGACAAGGTGCCGTCGGATTTCTCGGCCCGGATCGGCGCACTGGCGCACGCCGCCGGCACGGTGTCGGTCGATTCAGCCGCGCTCGGCGCCGCGGCGCTCGTACTGATGATCCTGCTCCGGCGCGTCGTCCCGCGCGTACCCGGCGCGATCGTCGTGCTCCTGCTCGGGACGGTCGCCGCACTGGCGTTCCATCTGCCCGTTGACACAATCGGCGCGCGCTTCGGCGGCATTCCCTCGGGCCTGCCGCACGTGCACATCCCAAGGTTTCATCCCGAGATGCTCCCCACGCTGCTGCGGCCAGCGATCACGGTGGCGCTGCTCGGCGCCATCGAATCGCTGCTGTCGGCGGTCGTCGCCGATCGGATGGGCGGCGATCGCCATAACCCCAACGTGGAACTGACGGCGCAGGGCATCGCCAACATCGTGTCGCCGCTTTTCGGCGGGCTGCCGGCGACCGGCGCAATCGCGCGAACGGCGACCAATATCCGATCGGGCGCGCGAACGCCCGTCTCCGGCATGATTCACGCGCTGACGCTGCTGGTGGTGCTCGTGTCGGCCGCGCCGCTCGCGCGGTTCATTCCGATGCCCATCCTGGCGGCGATCCTGCTCATGGTGGCGTGGAACATGGGCGAGTGGCACGAGATCCCGAAGCTGCTCCGGTTGACCCGGACCGACGTCGCCGTCTGGGCCGTGACGCTCGGCCTGACGGTCTTCGCCGACCTGACCATCGCGGTGGAAGTCGGGATGGTGCTGGCGGGTTTGACGTTCATCCGCCGCATCGCCGTGACCACGAAGATCACGAGTGTCACGCCGGATTTCGTCGAGGGCGGGAGGGTTCATCTCCTCCAGGACAAGGTCATTCCGCCCTACGTTGCGCTCTTCAAGATCCACGGACCGCTGCTGTTCGGCGCGGCCGACAACCTGTCGGCGATCGTCGAACATCTCGACACGCTGCCGCGGGTCGTCATCCTGCGCCTGCGCTACATGACGGCCATCGACGGCACCGGCCTGCGGGCGCTCGAGGATCTGTCGGATCACCTCCGCGTCTCCGGCCGGACTCTAATCCTGTGCGGCGCGCGCGAACAGCCCGCGGCCGTGATGCGGCACGCGCGCTTCCACGAGCACGTCGGTGACCGCAACATCTGCCTCAACATCGATGCCGCCCTGCGCCGCGCGTCGGAGATTCATACCCCCAGGGCGGCGTAGACACGACGCATCGCGGCCGCCGACCCCGCCATCGCCGGCAACCGAGAGACGAGAGAACAGGACCTACGTTTTCGCCACGTACTCCGGCGGCGGCTGGACGGTCGGCAGCGGGGTCGGGCCCGCGTCGGGACGGCCGCTGCCGCCAAGCCGGCTGATCGCCCGCACCGTCATCTCGTGGTCGCAGACGATCTGGCAGGACAAGCGAACCCCCGTCAATCCGCGTGCGTTCAGCACGTGCTTCTCGGCGGCCGTCATCATCTCGGGCTCACCCGCGATGAACTCGACACGGCACGTCGTGCAGCGGGCGTTGCCCCCGCAGGCGTGCAGCACGTCGACCTTGACGTCCTGCTCGATCGCCAGGACGAGTCGCTTTCCCGGCTCGACCTCGACGGGCGCGAACCCCTCGACCGTAATCTTCGGCATCTGTGCAGTCTCCTCCCTGCTACGCGTAGCGCGTTCGTATCGTCGGAATCAGGTATTCACTGAAGGCGCGCTCGACATCGTACTTCGGCGCAAAGCCCCAGTCGCCGCGCGCCGCGCTGTCGTCGACGTCGGCGGGCCAGGTATCGAGGATCGCCTGGCGCTTGGCGTCGGTCTTCCAGGTGATGTGCGCGTGCGGAAACGCCCTGGCGACGACCCGCTGCATCTCCTCGGCCGACGGATTGAACGCGCCGACGTTGTAAGACGTGCGCCGCAGGCGGCCGCGCGGCGCCGCGGCCAACGCCAGCAGCGCCTCGACGCCGTCGGGCATCGCCATGAACGGGATGCGCGTGTCCTGGCGCACGAAGCACTCGTAGGGCTCCCCTTTCGCCGCCGCGTGGATCATTTCAGGCGCGTAGTCCGACGTGCCGCCCGACGGCGTGGTGATCGCCGAGATCAGCCCCGGGAACCGGACGCAGCGAAAATCGACCTTGCCGCTCGTCGGCTCGGCCGCCAGCTGCTTGTAGTGGTGCGCGTAATAGTCGCCGAGCAGCTCGCAATAGAGCTTGTTGCAGCCGTACATCGTCGTCGGGTGCAGGTATTCGTCCTCGCTTACCCTGCCGGCGCGCGCCTTGGCCGACGCGTCCGGCAGTCCGTAGGCGGCAATCGACGACGGATACACGAACACGACCGGGCGGCCGTGCGATTCCGCTTCGTGCTGCGCGAACTCGAGCAGGCTCAGGGTACCCTCGACGTTCACTTCGTGTGCGGCGATTGGCGTGAACTCGGATCGCGTCGAGAGCAGCGCGGCGAGATGGAACACGAGGTCGACTTCGAACTCGGCCATCAGCCGCTCGAGCAGCGGCCGGTCTGTGATCGAGCCGGTGATCTCGCGATCGACCTTGCGCGCGATGCCCGGCTCGAGGCGCGAGATGTCGATGGTGACGATGCGGCGGTCGCCGCGCTCGGCGAACCGGTCGACGAGGCTGTGGCCGATCTCGCCGCCCGCGCCGGTGATGACGACGACCGGTTTGCGCATTCAGCG
The DNA here is from genome assembly GCA_036496585.1 of Vicinamibacterales bacterium. NCBI lineage: Bacteria > Pseudomonadati > Acidobacteriota > Vicinamibacteria > Vicinamibacterales > Vicinamibacterales bacterium. The sequence goes on along the minus strand of DASXLB010000071.1, from coordinate 14,909 downwards.
ATTCGCCAGATAGTGCACGAGCGGCGGCAGGGAAATTGCCAGCGAGACACCGACCGCCAGGACAGTCGCGACCAGACAGACGGCGGCGCCGATGAAATGGTCCATGCGCTCGCGCTTGAGCGGGTCGAGCCACGTGCTCGCCAGGAACCCGCCGACGAATCCGCCGAGGTGAGCCGAGTTGTCGACGCCGCCGACGAAGAACCCGAACAGAAAGAGCACGATCGCGTAGGTCATCGCCTGCGAATAGACCTGCCGGCTGCCGCCGCGCCGCCCGTAGTGCACGAGCGCGCCGAGCAGGCCGAAGATCGGCGCCGACGCGCCGACGGTGTAGCCGGCGCCGCGGAGGAACGGCAGCGACCACGCCGGGTGCGCGCCAAGAAAGGAGCTGAGAAAGAATCCGGCGACCGACGCAATCGTGTAGATGACGATCATGCGCGCTTCGCCGTAGATGTCGGCGACGCCCGGCCCGAGCTGACGGACCCACATCATGTTGAACAGGATGTGCAGCGCTCCCGCGTGCAGCCAGCCGGCGCTCAACAGCGTCCACCAGCGCCCGTCGACGAACACCGGGTAGGCACCGGCGGCACCGAGCGCGTCGGAGGCGAATTGATTGGGCCCGAGCAACGTGAAGACGTTGCCCTGCATCAGGTTGCCGCCGCTCAGAATCGTCAGCAGGAGCGCCAGCGTATAGAGTCCCGCGCAGCCGTAGACGATGACGGTCGTGAATCCGAAGTCGTTGCCGAACCGGCGCAGCACGGGGCCGAAGCCCCACAACCCGGGATTACGGCGACCGCAGGAGTAGCACCGATCGTCCTTGACCCCGACCAGCGAGCCGCACGACGCGCACACCACCGAGCCGGTCTTCTGCCGGAACATCACCAGAAGTCTATGTGGAAATGTGGGAATGTGGAAATGTAGGAGACGATGCGGGTCCTCGTCACCGGCGGCACCGGCTATCTCGGGTCGGCGATCGCGCGCGCGCTGCAGCGCGCGGGACACGAGGCGGTGGTGTTCGCGCGCTCGGCCGTGGCGCCGGGCATCGCCGGCGACGTGCGCGACACCCGCGCCGTGACGGCCGCTGCCGCCGGCGCCGGCGCGATCGTCCACACGGCCGCGCTCGTGTCGGCGTGGCGACGCAGCGTGTCCGAATTCGACGCGGTCAACGTCGGCGGCCTCCAGTCGGTTCTCGCCGCGGCACGCGCCCACCGGATCGGACGCATCGTCTACACGTCATCGTTCCTCGCGCTGCCGCCGGCCGGACAGCCTCAGGCGCTCACCGCCAATGACTATCAGCGCACCAAGGTCGCGGCCCGTGACGTGGCGCGGCGCGCCGCAGCCGACGGGCTGCCGGTCGTCACGCTCTATCCGGGCGTCGTCTACGGTCCCGGACCCGCGACGGAAGGCAATCTCGTCGGCCGTCTGATGCGCGATCACCTGCAGGGCCGACTGCCCGTCCTCGTCGGACCCGAACACACCTGGTCGTTCGCGTTCGTCGACGACGTGGCGGATGCGCACGTCGCGGCGGTCGCGCACGCGAGTCCGGCGCGCGAATACGCCGTCGGCGGCGTCAACGCGCCGCAGCGGGCGATCTACGAGTTCGTCCGCGACCGCCGCGGGCGTGCAATTCCGCCACGCGTGCCGTACGCGATTGCGACGGCATCGGCGCTGGCCTGCGAGCTGTGGACCCGGCTCGGCGGTGCACCTCCGCTCTTGACGCGCGGCATCGTCGAGATCTTCCGCCGTGACTGGCCGCTCGATTCGCGCGAGGCGCAGCGGGATCTGGGGCTCCGCCTCCAGCCGCTGGCCGAAGGATTCGACCGCACGCTGGCGGCTCTGCCGTAGACCGGAACGGGGGTTGCAGCCCTGGTCGGTGCGTCCTGCGGAGGCTGCCGACAAGGTCCGATTCCGATGTCCGTCTGCCCGTTCTGTGGGGTGATCACCCCGACCCCGCACGAGAATCAGCTGGGGTGTCTCGAGGCCCTGGCGGCCGAAATTGCCCGGCTGCGCCACGTGCTCGAACACTCCCAACCGGCCCCCGCACCGGTCCACTTCAACCCCCCCGAAGACGGGCCGGACGACAACTAACCTCCGGACGCAAAGCCCGTCTAATCACTCGGATGCCGCTTACGGACACCGCCGCCGTGGCCCTGGCCAGGGACGGAGACAGCGACGCCTTCCGGGGACTGGTCGAACGCCATTCGCGGGCGATCTTCCGGCTGGCGCAGCGGATGACCGGCAACCCCCAGGACGCCGAGGACGTGGTTCAGGAAACGTTCCTCAAGGCATACCGGCAGTTGGGCCGGTTCGAGTCGCGCGCCAACTTCGGGACGTGGCTCCATCGCATCGCAGTTAACTGCTCGATTGACTTGATACGCAGCCGCAAGCATCAGGAGACGGGACATGACGCAGCCGATCTCGACCTCTTCGACGGCGCCGACGACCGGCTCGATCCGTCTCCGGAGCGGCTCATGTTGAGCGCCGAAGTCCAGGCGCGGGTGAGCCGCGCGATGGAGGGACTGACCGCGATGGAGCGCGCCGCCTTCGTGCTGCGGCACTTCGAAGGCCACTCAATCGAGGAAATCAGCCGGTCGCTGGGGCTGAAGGCCAACGCGGCCAAACACAGCATCTTCCGAGCCGTGCGCAAGATGCGCCTCGCGCTCGAGCCCTTTGTCGAGAGTTAGTCCGATGACCGAAACACTGCACCTGACCGACGACGATCTCGTCCTGCACTACTACGGCGAAATGGCGCCTGACGAGGACCCACGTGCCCAGTCGCATCTCGCCACCTGCGAGACCTGTCAGGCCGGCTACACCAGGCTGCAGCGGGTCATGGCGATCGTCGACAGCGCGCCGGCGGCCGACGCGCCGGAGGGCTTCGAGCGGACGGCGTGGGCGCGGCTCGAACCGAACCTGCCGCGCCACGGGCGTGGCTGGCTGCCGGGCTTCGTCTTCTCGCCGGCGCGCCTCGCCTTCGCCGCCGCCGTGCTGATGCTGGTCGGCGCGGCGTTCATGGCCGGACGGCTGATGCCGCGCGCGGAGCCGGCGCGGCTGGCGAGCGCCGCCAACCCGCCGGACATGCGCGAAGCGGTGCTGCTCGCCGATCTCGACGAGCACCTCGATCGCTCGCAGCGGATGCTCGTCGAAGTGGCGATGACCGACGACCACGCGGGCACGGTGGACATGTCGCTCGAGCAGGGCCGCGCCGCACAACTCGTCGCGGCCAACCGGCTATACCGGCAGACGGCGGCGTCGACGGGCGACGCCAGCATGGCGGCGCTGCTCGACGATCTCGAGCGGGTGCTGGTCGACATCGCCGCCAGTCCGAAGGAAATGACCCAGGAGGACCTCGACTCGGTGCGGCGCCGCATCGACTCGAAGGAACTGGTGTTCAAGGTTCGAGTGATGGCCTCGCAGGTGCGCGCGCGCCAGCAGAAGGCCGTTCGGATTCGGAGTTCTCAGTTGGTAGTGGGCAGTTAGCAGGGACGCATATGACACACAACACATTGACATTTACCCTGGCGGCAGCGCTGCTGGCCGCGGGAAGCGCGTCGGCCCAGTCAGTCGATCGCGCCGTACAGATCGCGCAGGAACGCGCCGCCGCGGCGGCCGGGATCGGGGCGTCGCCGCAACCGGCCGAGGCCCTGGCGGCGGCGCAGGCCGCGCTCGACGCGATGGGCGCCACCGCCTGGAACCAGGGCTTTGGGGAACGCACCTCGGCGCAGCGCGCCGCCGAGGACGCAGCGCGCGAGAAGGAGCGGGCCCAGCGCGATCGCGATCGCGAAGGCTCGTACTACGAGCAGGGACAGAGCGCGCTGGATGCGGCCCGCTGGGATCGCGCGGTCAGCGCGTTCGACCGCGTCGTCGAGCTGAAGGGCACCAAGGCCGACGCCGCGCTCTACTGGAAAGCCTACGCGCAGAACAAGCAGGGACAGCGCGCCGAAGCGCTCACCACGATCACCGCGCTGACCAGAGACTACGCGAAGAGCCGCTATCTCGCCGACGCGCGGGCGCTCGAGGTCGAGGTCAAGGCCAATTCAGGCCAGGGAGTCGATCCCAAAGCGGAGAGCGACGAAGAGCTGAAGCTCTACGCGATCAACTCGCTGCAGAACAGCGACGAGGCGATCCCCGTGCTGCAGAAGCTGCTGCAGGGCACCAGCTCGCCGCGGGTGAAAGCGCGCGCGCTGTTCGTGCTCGCGCAGAGCAACTCGGCGGCGGCGCGTGAGGTGCTGATCGGCATCGCGAAGGGCGGCGCCAATCCAGACCTGCAGCTGCGGGCGGTGCAGTATCTGGGGGTGCACGGCGGCAAGGAGAATCGCGCCGCCCTCGCCGACGTCTACGCTGCCTCATCGGACGTCGATCTGAAGAAGCGGATCCTCAACGCCTTCATGGTGGCCGGCGACAAGGAGCGCCTGCTGCAGGCGGCGCAAAGCGAGCAGAACGGCGAGCTGCGCGCGGCCGCCGTTCAGCAGCTCGGCACCATGGGCGCCAGCGACGAGCTGTGGTCTCTCTATCAGAAGGAGTCGACCGTCGAGGTCAAGAAGAGCGTCATCCGCGCGATGTTCGTCGGCGGCAACGCCACCCGGCTCACCGACATCGCCAAGTCGGACACGAATCCTGAGCTGCGCCTGCTCGCGGTCCGCAATCTCGGCGTCATGGGCAGCAAGCGCAGCGCCGACACGCTCGTCGAGATCTACGGCAGCGACAAGGACCCCGAGGTGAAGAAGGCGGTCGTCAACGGTCTCTTCGTCGGCGGCAACGCGGACCAGCTCGTCGCCCTGGCGCGCAAGGAGCCGGACCCGGCGATGAAGAAGGAGATCGTCGCCAGGCTCTCGAACATGCGCTCGAAGGCCGCGACCGACTACCTGCTCGAGATCCTCAACAAGTAGGACCACGGCCATGCGCGCAACGACCATCGCGCTCTTCTGCCTGATCCCCGCCGTCGCCGTCGCCCACGGCGCGGCGGCTCAGAACCCGGCCATCCTCAACGGTCGCCTGGACACCCAGGCGGCCGGCACGCTCGCGCCGACGTTCCAGCGGCTCGTCGCCGCCCAGACCGAGCCGGCGTGGATCGGTTACCGCGTGCCGACCCAGACCGGCGGCAACCGACAGTCCTGCTGCTACGGCGACACCTGGGTCAACGGCGACGTCGTGATCAGCAACGGCCGGCTGGCTACCTGCGGCCTCGAGCCCGGCGATCGCGCCACGCGGACGGTGCAGGGACAGCCAGTCGCCAACCAGGGGCCGATTCACCTCGAAGGCCCCGACACGATGGTGGTGCTCTACCGTGTCGAGAACACGGCAGTCGATCGCGTGCGCATCTTCTCCCCCGACTGCGAGCTCGACGCCGGCGGGCGCGCCATCCACTGGCTCGAGGGCGTCGACCCGGCCGAATCGGTGAAGCTGCTGACCTCGCTCGCGAGCGGCGCCGACCGCTTCCGCAGCGGCGCGATGGCGGCGCTCGCCATGCACCGCGACGAGATCGCCGTGCCGGCGCTGCTCTCGCTGGCGCGTCAGGATCCGAACGCGAAGGTGCGCGGCGACGCGCTGTTCTGGCTTTCGCAGACGGCCGGACGGAAAGTGGCGGCCGACATCACCGCCGCGATCGACAACGATCCCGACACCGACGTCAAGAAACGCGCGGTCTTCGCGCTCAGCCAGCTGCCGAAGGACGAAGGCGTGCCGCTGCTCATCAACGTGGCCAAGACGAACCGGAACCCCGCCGTCCGCAAGCAGGCGATGTTCTGGCTCGGCCAGTCGAAGGACCCGCGCGCCCTGCAATTCTTCGAGCAGGTGCTCGGAAAATAGCACTCAATCGACCGCGGGCCCTGGAGCACGGTCAGTGCACGCCGTGGCTCGTGGTCAACGCCGCGGGATCGGCCCCGAGACGGCGGATCGCGGTCTCCCACATCGCGCCGGCGGCGACGTCGAAGACGAGATCGAGATCCACCTCGCCCATCAGCCACGCCGACTGCGCGAGCTCGTCGTCGAGCTGCCCCGGGCCCCAGCCCGCATAGCCGGCGAGGACGCGCGCGCGCGGCGCCGGCCGTGTCTCGAGGACTTCGCGCAGCAGCGTCTGCGACGTCGAAAGATAGAGGCCGTCGCGGATGGTCTTGAATTCGGCGCGCGGCTCATCGCCGACCAGGATCCAGCCGCGCTGCGGCTCGACCGGGCCGCCGATCCAGAGCGGCATCCCGTTGTTGCCGACGACGGGAGGTTCGAGCCGGACCATCTCGCTGGCTGGCGCCTTCGTCGGGCGGTTCAGCACCAGTCCGAACGCCCCGTCCGGGTTGTATTCGCACAGCAGGACGACCGTCCGCGCGAAATTGGGATCCTGGAGCTGCGGCATCGACAGCAGCAGCGTCGTCGTGAACGTGTCCGGCATCATGTCTCCTTGCGCGACAGCTCGCGCGCGACCCGCGCGAGATCGGCGACGAATCGGGCCATCTCCGCGCGCCGCGTGCGGTCGTCCGGCGCCCGAAGAATCGACGAAGGGTGGACGGTGGCGGTGACGCGGGGCGCGAGCGGCGACGGCACGAACGACCCGCGCCCGATCGACACCTTGAAGCCCCTGCCGAGGAGTGCCTGCGCCGCCGTCGCTCCCAGGCAGACCAGCACCCGCGGCTTCACCAGCGCAATCTCCGTCTCCAGCCACGGGCGGCACGCGGCAATCTCGGCGGTGTTCGGCTTGAGGTGAATCCGCCGCTTGCCGCGCGGCTCCCACTTGAAGTGCTTGACGACGTTGGTGACGTAGACGCGGCGGCGATCGATGCCGGCTTCCGCGAGCGCGCGATCGAGGAGCCGGCCGGCCGGCCCGACGAACGGATGGCCGGCGAGGTCCTCGGCGTCGCCCGGCTGCTCGCCCACCATCATCACGCCGGCTCTCGACGGCCCTTCGCCGAACACCGTCTGCGTCGCGCGCCGATAGAGATCGCAGGCGCGACAGCCCGCTGCCGCATCGCGTACGCCGCCAAGGCTCAATCGCTCTGGCAGCAGATCGGCGACAGGCGGATCGCCAGCCTTGCTGCTCGGCTTCTTCGGCACCCCGGCGCGCACCGATCCGCGACTCCGGCCGGCGGCCCCCTTTGTCGCGCCCCGTGTCTTCCGCTCAGCCATCGCCGAGCTCCAGCGCCCAATGCACGTGTTCTGCGACCATCGGATCCTGACAGACCGGCTCATCGACTTCCCGGAGCGCGGTCAGCGCCTCGGCATCGCCGGTGGCGCCCGCGCACACGGCGACGTTCCTGCGCAGACGCCGCACGCCGGTGCGCGTCATCGCGGTGCCCTTGAGCGCGTGGCGCAGCTCCGCGTCCGGCGTCCGCCACAGCGCCGCCAGCGACGGACCGTCGAACACGGCGCGCGGCAGCCACGGCGTGGCGGCCGCCGCTGGCTCCGCCGGCTGCGCGTTCCACGGACACACCTCCTGACAGACGTCACAGCCGTAGACGTGCCGCCCAAGCGCTTCACGCTGATGGATCGGAAGGGCGTCCTTCACCTCGATCGTCAGGTACGACAGGCACTGGGTCGCGTCGAGGACGTAGGGCTCGACGAGCGCGCCGGTTGGACAGGAATCGAGACACAGACGGCAGGTGCCGCACTGGTCGAGCGCGGGGGCGTCCGGCTCGAGCGGCAGGCTGCAGAGGATCTCCGACAGAAAGAGCCAGGATCCCAGCTCCGGATTGATCAGGCAGGTGTTGCGGCCGATCCATCCGAGGCCGGCGTACTGGGCGTAGACGCGCTCCTGCACCGGTCCGGTGTCGACGTACGTCCGGGTCTCGAAATCGGCGCCGGCCTCCGCCTGCATCCACTCGACGAGGGCGGTCATCCGCGCCTGGATGACGTCGTGGTAGTCATCACCCCACGCGTAGCGGGCGATCATCGCGGCGCCCGGATCGGCGACCTCCGTCGAATACGGCCGGTCTGTGTTGTAGATCGTACCCAGACAGATGACGGATCGCGCCGACGGCATCACCGCGCGGACGTCCTCCCGGCGGTCCGCGGAGCGTTCGAGATACCGCATCTCTCCCGCATAGCCGCGGTCGAGCCATTGCCGCAGGAACGCCAACTCCCTGAAGGCCCCGGCCGCCGCGACGCCGCAGACGTCGAAGCCCAGCTCGGCTGCGCGTGCCTTGATTTCCGCCGTGGTCACAAATCGATTATAAGGAGCGGATGCGCGCCTCGATGCTGATCGCAGCGATTGCGACCGCCCTGGCACCCGCCACGGTCCACGCGCAAGACGACTATGCGGCGGTGCTCCTGCAATACCTCTCGGGTGACGCCGACGCCGCGATCGAGCGACTGCTGACGCTCCCATACGCCGAGATCGGCGCTGGGGTGCAGGCGTTCGACGAAACCCGCGCACCCAGAATCCTGACCGGGGCAGCGGCGATGCACACCGAGGCCGCGCTGCGGCGCGGGGAGGAACTCGGCGGACAGTACCATCTGCGGATCGCGACAGCCCTCGTCGAGTTCGGCGACGGCGCGCGCGGCACGCCGAACACCACCGTCAGGATTCAGCCCAGGCACGCCATGCCGGTGTCGGTCGAGTTCCGCCGCTTGTGGTACTGCACGATCGTCAACAGGTTCGAGGCGGGCGCGATGCTGCCCGACGCCGACAGGTATCTGGCGCGCGCGCTGATCCTCTTTCCCGACAACGCGGAACTCCAGCTGCTCGCCGGCGTCGCCGCGGAAATGCACGCGGCACCGCGCATCTCGGCCGGGAGCGCCGGCGATCGCCGGCGCGGGCTCGAACAAGCGGAGCAACACTACCGCAACGTCCTCGCGCAGGAGCCCGACCGCCTCGAAGCCCGCCTGCGGCTCGGACGTGTCCTGGTGGAACGCGACAGACCCGCCGAGGCGCGCCCGCTTCTGCAGCCGCTGACCACCGCGGCAGACGATCGCCTGGCCTATCTCGCGGGACTGTTCCTCGGCGGCATCGAGGAGCGCGGCCACCACGACGAGGAGGCCTCCGCCTGCTATGAACGGGCGGCAGCGCGCCTGCCGCTCGCGCAGACGGCGCTCCTCTCGGCGAGCGAACTGCACCACCGGCGCGGCGATCGCCAGTGGGCGGCCGAGGCCGTGTCGGCCGCCGCGGGCGCCCGCAACGAGTTCGACCCGTGGTGGACGTACCTCTTCGGCGAGTACTGGCGCGCCGATCTGCTGATCGCCACAGTCCGGACCAAGAGACACGCGTGACGCGGGCCGTCCTCATCGCCTGCGCGCTCGGCGCGCTGCTCCCCCTCTCTGCCGCCGCCCAGAAGACCTTCAAGAGCGGCGTCGATCTCGTCCGTGTCGACGCGCTCGTCACTGAGGGCCGGAAGCCGATCGCCGGCCTGACCGCCGCCGATTTCGAACTGCGCGACAACGGCGTCGTCCAGACGATCGATTCGGCCGCGCTCGAGTCGCTCCCGCTGTCGGTCATCTTCGTGCTCGACACGAGCGGCAGCGTCGCCGGCAGCAAGATGGCGAACCTGAGCACGGCGGTCGATTTGATCCTCGACGGACTGCGCGAGGGAGACAGCGCGGCGCTCGTCACCTTCTCGCATCGCATCTGGGTGCGAACGCCGCTTCAGGCCGATTTCAAGAACCTGCGATCGCTGATGGCCTCGGCCGAGGCGCAGGGGGGAACCGCGCTTTACGACGCCCTCTACGCCGCGCTGGCAATCAGCGACGTGCAGGACTCGCGTCCGCTGCTCATCGCCTTCAGCGACGGGCTCGACAACATGAGCTGGATGCCTGCCGACGTGGTCGAGCGAGCGTCGCGGCGCGCCAACGCGGTGATCTACGGCGTTGCGGTGGCGGCGACCCTCGGGCCGACCCCCGTCTACGTGCGGGGCCAGACCGAATTCCTCGACGCCGTCGCCCTGTCGACGGGCGGCCGCGTGATCAAGGCCGACACGACCGGCAACCTGCCGGCGGCGTTCGACGAGATCCTGCGCGAGTTCCGGACCCGTTACCTCATCACGTACTCTCCGCACGGCGTCGGGACGGCGGGCTGGCACAATATCTCGGTCAAAGTGAAAGGACGCAACGCCGACGTGAAGGCGCGCGCGGGATACCAGCTGTGATGTGGAAATCGGGCGATTTTCGACTGTGGACGTGTGTTGTCGTGTGCGCGGCCGGCGCCCTGATTGGGGCAGCGCCGCAGACGGAGGGCGACTACCGGGCGGCGGTCGAGCAGTTCGCGCACGCGCCCAGCGACGCGATCACGCGGATGCTGGCGATGCCAGCGGACGCGGTCGCCGAAAGCGTGCGTCAGGCCACCCGGACCGGCACCGACTGGAAAGCCGACGAGCTCGACCGCGCCCTCCTGATGCATGGCGACGCGGCGATCACGCTGTCGCTGGCCCACAGCCCCGATGCCGACCGGCAAGTGGCGATGGCGGGCGAGATCGCGGCAGCCGCCGCCGGGCTGGCGGGCAACGAGTGGTTCGTGCACCGCTGGTACAAGGCGTTCACCGCGCGCGTCTCGGCGCCCACGCTCGCCGATCGCTGGCGTCAGCAGCCGTGGTATCGCGTGGCCAGTGGGATCGATCGCGGGCGCGTGCTCGAAGCCAGTGCCGCCGGTTACGGCGCCAGGCTCGACACCACCGTGTTCGAGCCGTCGGAGTTCGTGGAGGCGACGTCGCTCTTCGAACGGGGCCTTGCCGCCCACCTGACGGTCGCTGCCGTACACCTCGGACACATCCAGATGCTGCGCGGCAACGATCGCGAGGCGAAGCGGCTCTTCGAGCTGGCGGCCGGCGACAAGGGATCACGGGTCAATCGCTATCTTGGCGAGCTCTTCCTGGGATCGATGCTCGAACGCGACGACACCCTCATCGCTGAACGGCATTACCGGGCCGCGCTCGCCGCCCTTCCACACGCCCAGTCCGGCCGCTTCGCGCTCGCGGCGCTGCTGGCGAGCACTGGACGTGACGCCGGCGCGCGCCGCAGCGTCGACACCGCCGGCGCACCGCCGTCCTTCGATCCGTGGTGGTCGTATTTCCATTTCACCGCTCGCGATCACGCCCTCGTCTTCGCGGAGCTGCACAGCGAGGTCTGCCAGTGATGCGGGCGGCCGGCGCGGCGCTGGCGATCGTCCTGCTCGCGCCCTGGGCTCCGGCGGCGCGCGTGCAGCGGTTCCGCAGCGCGGCCGACGCCGTTCGCGTCGACGCCCTCGTCCTCGATGGCCGGCGGCCGGTCGGCGGCCTCACCGCCGCCGACTTCGAGCTGCACGACAGCGGCGTGTTGCAGCAGATCGACGACATCCAGATCGTCGAGGTGCCGTTCAGCGTGCTGCTGGCGCTCGACACGAGCAGCAGCATGCAGCCGGGGCTGCCGCGTCTGCGCGACGCGGCGCACGCGGTGGTCGACGCGCTCAAGCCAGACGACCGGGCAGCGGTGTTGACCTTCAGCGAGGTGGTGTCGGCGCCGAGCGCCTGGTCGCCGTCGCGCGAGCCGGTCCTCGCCGCGATCGACCGGCTCTACGCGGACGGCTCGACCAGCCTCGCGGATGCCGCCTTCGCCGCAATGCTGCAGCGGGATCCGGAACCGGGCCGCCGCAACCTCCTCATCGTATTCACCGACGGCTCCGATACCTCGAGCTGGCTGCCCGACGACTCGGCGTTCGACTTGGCGGCGAAGTCCGACGTGGTTGTCTACTGTGTCGCGATCGACCAGACGAAGCCGGAAGCGCGGCGGCCGATGCAGGCCCGCTCGGGGATCCGGCTGGCCTGGAAGCAGCCGATCCTGCGTTCCGAGGATTTCCTGCGCGAGCTTGCCATCCGCACCGGCGGCGAGAGTCTCTCGGTCGACATCGCCAGCCTCCAGAAGACGTTCAGCCGCATCGTCGAAGACTTCCGCAGCCGCTACGTCCTCGCCTACACGCCGCGCGGCGTGCCCGAGAGCGGCTGGCACCCGATCGAGGTGCAGGTGAAGGACAAGCGCTACAAGGTGACGGCGCGCCGCGGCTACCAGCGATAGCGAGGCGGTACAAGAGGCGCGTCTTGGTGAAACGTGAGCGGCGTGGATCGGGGCTGACCTCGCGCCCCGCGTCCCTCGCTACTTCACCAGTTGCCGCAGCACGTAGGGCAGAATTCCGCCGTTGCGGTAAGCGACGAGCTCCTCTGGCGTATCGATGCGCGCCTGCGCGGTGAACTCGCAGACCTTGCCGTCGGCCGCGGTCGCGCGCACGGCTACGTCGCCCATCGGCTTCAGCGTCTCGGCCATGCCGACGATGTCGAACGATTCCCGGCCGGTGAGCTTCAGCGACGCGGCGTTCTGCCCCGGCTTGAATTCGAGCGGCAGGACGCCCATGTTGACCAGGTTGCTGCGGTGGATCCGCTCGAAGCTTTCGGCGAGCACCGCCTTGACGCCGAGCAGCAGCGTTCCCTTGGCGGCCCAGTCGCGCGACGAACCAGAGCCGTATTCCTTCCCGGCGATCACCAGCAGCGGCACGCCCGCGTCGCGATACTTCACCGACGCGTCGTAAATCGTCATCACCTCGTCCAGCGGCTGCAGCGCCGTCCAGCCCCCTTCGGTGCCCGGCGCGAGCTGGTTGCGCAGGCGGATGTTGGCGAAGGTGCCGCGCATCATCACCTCGTGATTGCCGCGCCGCGCTCCGTACGAGTTGAATTCGCGCGGCGGGACGCCGTGCTCGATCAGCCACTTCCCCGCCGGGCTGTCGGCGGGGATCGACCCTGCCGGCGAAATGTGATCCGTGGTGACGCTGTCGCCGAGGAGCGCCAGCACGCGCACGGCGCGCAGCTCCGTCTGCGCCGGCGGTTCCAGCGTCAGCCCCTCGAAGAACGGCGGGTTACGGATGTAGGTCGAATCGGCGTCCCAGTTGTAACGCTCGCCCTGCGGCACGTCGAGCGATCCCCACCGGCGATCGCCGGTGAAGACCTCGGCGTATTTCGATTTGAACATCTCGCGCTTGACCGACGAGAGCATCGCCTCCTGTATCTCGCGCTCGCTCGGCCAGAGGTCGCGGAGCATCACCGGCTGTCCGTCGGACCCGGTGCCGATCGGCTCGCTGGTCAGGTCGATCTGCATCTTCCCGGCGAGCGCGTAGGCCACGACCAGCGGCGGCGACGCCAGGTAATTGGCGCGCACCTGCGACTGGATGCGACCCTCGAAATTGCGGTTGCCCGACAGCACCGAGGCGACGACGAGGTTTCTGTCCTTGACGATCGACGACACCGGCTCGGGCAGCGGACCACTGTTGCCGATGCAGGTGGTGCAGCCGTAGCCGACCAGGTTGAACCCGAGCTCGGCCAGCGGCTCGAGCAGCCCGGCCGCTTGCAGGTACTCGGTCACGACCAGCGAGCCGGGCGCCAGACTCGGCTTCACCCAGGGTTTCGTCTTGAGCCCGCGGCGAAGGGCGTTGCGCGCCAGGAGACCGGCGCCGATCATCACGCTCGGGTTCGAGGTGTTCGTACAGCTGGTAATCGCGGCGACGACGACCGAGCCGTGATCGAGCCCCTCCATGCCGGGCACCGTCTCGGTGGCCGTCGCGACCGCGGCGGCCGCGGCAACCGGCGCCGTCTCGTGCGGCCGGGTCGCTTCGCCCGGCTTGTCGTGAGCCGCCGGCTTCGGCTTGCGCTCGGCCAGCATGATCTCGAGCGCCTGCTGGAAACTGACCTTGGCCTTGTTGAGCGAGACGCGATCCTGCGGGCGCTTCGGGCCGGCAATGCTCGGCTCGACGGTCGAGAGATCCATCTCGACGGTCTGCGTGTAGACCGGGTCGGGCGAATCGGCGGTGCGGAAGAGACCCTGCTCCTTCGCATATGCCTCGACGAGCGCCACCCGGTCTTCGTCGCGCGACGTCAGGCGCAGGTAGTCGAGCGTCATGTCGTCGATCGGACAGATCGCGATGGTGGCACCGTATTCGGGCGACATGTTGCCAAGCGTGGCGCGGTCTGCGATTGTCAGGAACTCGAGGCCGGGTCCGTAGAACTCGACGAACTTGCCGACGACGCCGAGCTTCCGCAGCCGCTCGGTGATCGTCAGTACCAGATCGGTGGCGGTCGCCCCTTCGGGCAGACGGCTGGTCAAACGGAAGCCGACCACCTGCGGGATCAGCATCGAGATCGGCTGGCCGAGCATCGCGGCCTCCGCCTCGATCCCGCCGACGCCCCATCCGACGACGCCGAGCCCGTTGACCATCGTCGTATGCGAGTCGGTGCCGACGAGCGTATCGGGATACGCGAGCGGCTCCCCCGTGCCTTCGCTGAACACGACACGCGCCAGGTACTCGAGGTTCACCTGGTGGACGATGCCGGTGTCGGGCGGCACGACCGCGAAGCTGCGGAACGCCGACTGCCCCCAGCGCAGGAACGCATAGCGCTCTTTGTTGCGCTGGAATTCGATCGCCGCGTTCAGCGACAGCGCGTGCGGCGAGCCGAACTCGTCGACCTGCACCGAGTGATCGATCACCAGCTCCGCCGGCAGCAGCGGGTTGATCTTGGTCGCGTCGCCGCCCAGGCGCTTCATCGCCTCGCGCATCGCCGCGAGGTCGACGACCGCCGGCACGCCGGTGAAATCTTGTAAGAGCACGCGGCTCGGCATGAAGGCGATCTCTTTCGACGGTTCGGCGTGCGCCTCCCACGCGCACAGGGTGCGGATGTCGGCCTCCTTGACCGTCCGCCCGTCCTCGGTGCGCAGCAGGTTCTCGAGCAGGATGCGCAGCGAGAACGGCAGCCGCCCCGGCGCCAGGCCGGCCTTTTCCAGGGCGGAGAGACGATGAATCTCGTATTCGCGGCTCCCGACTTTGAGGACTGACCGACTACCGAAGCTGTTCGCCATGTTGTGCATTCTTAGGTTCGCGCGGGCGCGATGTCGACAGGAAAACGGCACGAAGGGACACGCTTGTCGTCCCGGAAAAAATGGGGTTACCTGGCGGACATTCTCGATGATTGACGGAAAAAAGA
>DASXLB010000070.1 GCA_036496585.1 Vicinamibacterales bacterium | reverse complement strand
GAGGAAAACGTCGGCCTCTACGACCGCTAGGCGTGGGCAATTGCGCCTCTGGGATGCTAACGGAGGAAACAGGCTTGTCTCTACAGTGATCTGTGCTTAGATTCCCTGCCTCTCACAAAACGCCGGCATAGCTCAGTTGGTAGAGCAGCTGATTTGTAATCAGCAGGTCATCGGTTCGAACCCGATTGCCGGCTCCATCTTTCAGTTTTTGAAGGTGCGTCGATGCCAGGCGGCGCTAATTTTTCACGGGCTGGTAGCCCTGCCACAGCCATTCGAGGGCTTCGGGAAGGAGTTGCTGTTTCACTTTACCGTCCACGTGGCCGGCGTTGCGGGCAAAGACAAACTGATAGTGGTAGTTTTTCGCGGCGAGGACACGCGCCATGTTTTCGTTTGCGACGACCCAGTCGTGCATGTCGTCGCGCATGACGTTGGGGTTGTAGAGGTCGCGGTCGCCCACTTCGAGCCAGACGCGGATCGGCCTGGCGGACGAATTGGGGATGAGCGTCTGGTGATAGCCCCACGCGCCCTGCGGAAACGCCGGATCGTGCGGCCACTGCTGATTGATGAACGTGCCCGAGTAGCTCAGCACCCGGTGATACCACTCGGGATGGAACCACGCCATGCTGAGCGCCGCCGACGCGCCCGAACTCGTCCCCATCGTCGCGCGCTCGTCGGGATTGGTCGAGAGCTTGACGTTGTACTGCTTCTCCACGAGCGGCAGCACCTCGTGCTCGACGAACTCCGCGTAGCGTCCCGACATCGTGTCGTATTCGAGACCGCGCTGGCTCCCTTGCGCGTCGCCGGAGCCGTTGGAAATCGAGATCGCGATCATCACCGGCACCTTCTTCGCCGCGATCAGGGCGTCGAGCGCGTTGAAGAGCAGCTGATCCGGCCCGTCGGCGCCGACGATGAACGGCGCCGCGGTGCCAGCGACGTATTGCTTCGGCACGTAGACGGCGACGCGGCGAGTGTACGGCGCCGGATGACTCGTCGTGACGATCAGCGCTGCCGGGTCGTTCGGATCCGGCGTACCGAAGGTGCCGGCGTCCCGCGCGATGCCTGGATAGCGCGTGCTGTCGACCGAACTCATCGTGAAGGTCGAGACCGTACCGTCCAGATCGCGCGTGGCCACCTCGGGCGCCGGCGGGTGCGTCGGGCCGACGATGAAATTACCGTCGACGGAGACCGGCGGCACGGTCCCGTCCGGCAGTTCCTTCGCGTCGACGTATCCGGGTGTGTGTGGATCGCGGGTCGGCGGCTGGGGGCGCGGCGGCGCCGCGGCTTGCTGGACGACGGCCATGGCGAGCGCGAGAAAGAGCGATGGTTTCATGTCGTTACGTGGATAATAGCCGAGCTTCGGATGCAATTTGCCACGGGCGCGACTCTCGGCCCCTACACCATCGCCGGTCCCCTCGGCGCAGGCGGGATGGGCGAAGTCTATCGCGCCCGCGATCCGCGCCTGGACCGCGACGTGGCCATCAAGGTGCTGCCCGCCAGCCTGGCTGCGGACCCCGACTCGCGGGCCCGCTTCGAGCGGGAGGCCAGAGCGGTCGCGGCCCTCTCGCACCCGAATATCCTCGCCATCCACGACGTCGGTGCCGATGCTGGAGTGACCTACGTCGTGATGGAGCTGCTCGAAGGCGGTACGCTGCGCGAACGCCTCGCCGGCGGGGCGCTGCCGATCAAGAAGGCCGTCTCGATCGCCGGTGAGGTCGCGCTCGGACTCGCCGCCGCACACGACGCCGGACTCGTGCACCGCGACATCAAGCCGGAAAACCTCTTCGTCACGTCGGCCGGGCTTGTGAAGATTCTCGATTTCGGTCTCGCGCGTCCGATGCACATGCCCGACGCTGAGGACGCGAATTCCCCGACGTTCTTTCGCAAGACGGATCCCGGCATGGTGATGGGGACGGTCGGCTACATGTCGCCCGAGCAGGTCAAAGGGTTGCCTGCGGACCATCGATCCGACATCTTTTCGCTCGGCTGCGTGCTGTTCGAGATGGTCAGCGGGCGCAAGCCCTTCGAGCGGCCGACCGCCGCCGAGACGATGACCGCCGTGCTCCGCGAAGATCCGGTCGAGATCGCTCGTCCTGACGCCGCGATTCCCGCGTCGCTGGATCAGCTGGTCCGCCATTGTCTCGAGAAGGAGCCGGGCGAGCGCT
Organism: Vicinamibacterales bacterium; assembly: GCA_036496585.1. Classification (NCBI taxonomy): domain Bacteria; kingdom Pseudomonadati; phylum Acidobacteriota; class Vicinamibacteria; order Vicinamibacterales; species Vicinamibacterales bacterium. The sequence continues at coordinate 28,803 of DASXLB010000070.1, read as the reverse complement.
TTCAGTCGGCGCGCGACCTCGCGTTCGCGCTGAAGGCGCAGGCGGGCGTATCGACCTCGAGTGGACCGGCGGCAGTGTTGTCGGTGCCGAGCCGGAGACCGGCCTGGCGGCTGGGCCTCACCGCCGCGCTCGTCGGAGCGGGGATCGCCGGCGGCCATTACCTGTGGACGAACGCCGCCGAAGCGGGTCCGCAGCCCCTGACCTTCCAGCAGATCTCGGACGTCCGCGGCATCAGCACGGAGCCCACGCTCTCGCCCGACGGCAAGACCGTCGTCTACACGCACGTCGCGATGGACGACAACAACCTGTATCTGCTGCGGGTCGGATCGCGCACCCCGGTGCTGCTGACGCCGAACGCGCCCGCCGGCAACAGCACCCCGGTGTTCTCGCCCGACGGCGAGCACATCGCGTTCCGCTCCGAACGGGACGGCGGCGGCATTTTCATCATGGCGGCGACGGGCGAGTCGGTCAGCCGGCTGACCGACGTCGGCTACAACCCGAGCTGGTCGCCTGACGGCAAGGAGATCGTCGTCTCGCACGGCCGATTCATCTCCCCGACCGACCGCGGATCGATGGCCGATGGGCTGACCGTCCTGAACGTCGCCAGCGGCGACCGGCGGCAGGTGTTGAAGGACGCGGACGGGATGCAGCCGGCGTGGTCGCCGCACGGCCAGCGCATCGCCTACTGGGGTCTGCGCCAAGGGAGCGGGCAGCGCGATCTCTGGACCATCGCGGCCGACGGATCGGAGCTCGACACGGGCCCGACCGAAGTCACCAACGACACCGCGGTCGACTGGAGTCCGGCATGGTCGCCCGACGGCCGTTTCCTCTATTTCTCGAGCCGGCGCGGTGGCACGATGAACCTGTGGCGCGTCGCGATCGACGAGGCCACCGGCCGCACGCGCGGCCAGCCGGAACCGATCACGACGCCGTCGGCGTGGAGCGGCTTCTATTCGTTCTCGCGCGACGGCTCGCGCCTGGCCTTCGCGAGCGTGAACTGGCGATCGACGCTCTTCAAGTTGCCGTTCGATTCCGTACGCGAGACGGTCACCGGATCGCCGGTCCCCATGCTGAAGGGCTCCCACGCCATCCGCGACCACGCGATCTCACCCGATCAGCAGTGGGTGGCGCTGATGGAAACCGGCGAGCGCGAGTCGATCATCGTCGCGCGGACGGACGGCTCGGAGTACCGCCGCATCACCGACGACGACTTCCGGAACCGGAGCCCGCAGTGGTCGCCGGATGGAAAACGTCTCCTGTTCTATTCGGATCGCAGCGGCAGTTACGAGGTGTGGACGGTGCGTCCGGACGGCAGCGGCCTCGAGCGCCTGACGCGGAGCCTGCTGCCGCTGAACTTTCCGACGTGGGCGCCCGATGGCAGGCGCATCCCCGCCTCAGCGGTGTCCAAGCCCTGGTGGCAGATCATCGACGTGACGCAGCCGCCGGCGCAGCCGCCGGCAGAGTCGATGCCGCAGATTGCCGCCGACACCGCCTTCTGGCCGGCGTCATGGTCTGCAGACGGACGCCGTCTCGCCGGACTGGCGATGCACAGCGACTCCACGACGGGGGGGACCGCCGTCTACGACATCGCCGCCCGCCAGTTCACCGTCATCCCGATGCCGACGTTCAACTGGAGCACCCCGGTCTGGCTGCCCGACAACGACCGCCTGCTGGTTCGCAACGACGCCGGTATTCTGCTCGCGGACGTCCGGACTCGTGCGACGAAGCTGCTCCTGCCGGTCGGCGGCTACTCCATCGGGCCGCAGCGTGGGGCTGACCGCCGACGCGCGCTGGATCACCTACACCGAGACGGGGACGGAGGGGGAAATTTGGCTGGCGACGTTCAACGGAAAGCGATGACGCGCCGATCGCTCGTCCTCGCGGTGGCGCTCGCCATGACGCTGACCGTGAAGTAGCGCAAACGGCTCGGCTGACCCGTCGCCGATCGATACTCGCGTCGTAAACTGGAGGCATGACGTGGACCTGGGCCACCCGGCTCTGGGGTCCGCCCGCGTCGGGCCTGACGCGGGCGCGCATCCGAGCCGCCTACGCCGTCGCCGCCGCCACCGACATCCTGCAGTTCCTGCTCGGGCCGCTCGGCTGGGTCTTCGCCGACGAGATTCTCGACGTCGCCACGATGATCGTCGTCTCCGTACTCATCGGCTTCCATCCACTGCTGCTCCCCACCTTCGTCATCGAGTTCGTGCCGGTCGCCGATCTGTTGCCAACCTGGACCGGCTGCGTGGCGCTCCTCATCGCGGTGCGGCGCAGACAGGTACCGCCGGCGGAGGACGACCGATCGGTCCCTATCGACGTCAAGCCGACGAAGGTGGAGTGACGCGGCTGTCGCGCCGCGAAATAGGCCGATCGCCCGGTCGTCGGCCGCGGTTGAATTACGCCGGCCGTTCGCGACACTTGATCTATGCTCCCGGCATGCCGAGCCGGCGAGAATTCCTTGAAACCGTCACCGCAGCCGCCGTCCTGCCGCTGCTGCGGCGCCAGGGCGCCCCGTCGAGCGAATGGGGTTCGCCGGTGTTCGATCTGCATCACCACATGCGTCCCGCCGCCGCCGCGAACCTCGCCCACGTCGACGGCGCCGGGATAACCAAGGCCAACCTGTTGACGCGTGGCGCGGTTCGCGATCAGGTCCAGAGTGTCGAGACGCTCGCGCCGCATCGGTTCACCTGGTTCAATGCGGTCGATATCACCAAGCCGGAGGCCGAAGCGCAGCTCACGCAGGCGGTCAAGGACGGTGCGCAGGGTTTCGGCGAGCTGAAGTTCCATGTCGCGGCGGATGGTCCCGAACTGCGCCGCATGTATGCGCTCGCGGCGGAGCTGAAAGTCCCGGTGCTCATCCACTTCCAGGAAGTCGATCACTTCGAAGGCGAAGGCACGTGGAGTACCGGCTACGCGAAGACCTTCGAAGGCATCCTCAAGGCCTTTCCCCGGACGACGTTCATCGGCCATGCCGACGCCTTCTGGGCGAACGTGAGCGCCGACTACCACAACGAAGCCGCGTATCCGTCGGGGCCGATCGCGAGGGGCGGCCTCACCGATCGCCTGCTCTCGGACTACGCAAACCTATATGGCGACTGCTCGGCGAACTCGGGCAACAACGCCCTGTCGCGTGATCCATCTTTTACCCCCGACTTCCTCAAGCGCCATCAGGACAAGCTGCTCTTCGGCAGCGACTGCAGCTGCAGCGACGGCCACGGCGCTGGCGTCAGCCAGGCCAACAACCCGGCGGCGGCGCGGCTTGCGGGCAGGTGCGTCGCGCGTGAAACACTCGCCGTGTTGAAGGCTGCGGCGCCCCCGCAGATCTTCAGCAAGATCGCCTGGGACAACGCGCACCGGCTGCTTCGCATCCCGGCGTAGACGCCGCCACCCGCACGCCGCGAAAAAGCCTCGCGTCTCCGCGGGGTTCTCGAGAACCCCGCACACAGTCTTGTCGCTGCCGTTGTTCCGTCCCGGAACACAAGGTGAGCGCTCCGCTCAGGCTCCAGCTTGCAAGTGGTTGACATTATAAAGCTTATGGTTAACCACTCTGTGGTGTCGCCTTTGCACACCAGGCATACTTCGTCGTCTGTACATGGCCATCTCCCGCCGTCTCGCCGTCCTTGCTTTCGTGGGGCTTTTGGCCGCCACAGTGTTGACGCCGTGGCTCGCGGGCTGGACGCCGACGTCCAGGCTCCTCGAGCTTGGTGCGCTTGCCCTGTCGGCGATGCTGACGGCCTGTCTGCGTGCGCAGGATCCTTCCGCCAGCCAGCGCGCGATCATGCCGCCGGCCTTCATCATCGTCTTCACGACGCTCCTGCTCGAGGGCTCGAACGTGGCGATGCTGGTCGGCGCCGCCGTGACGCTGACGCCGGGGTTCGTGACGGGCCGGACTGTCCCCGTGCAGGCGCTGCTCGATACCGGGGTCGTCGTCGTCGCGATCGAGAGCGCCGAGCTGGTGCACGCGGCGCTGGCGCGATTCATCCCGAACGCGTTTCTGTGGCCGTGGCTGGCCGTGCCGATTGCGGCGGCGGTCGTGGCCTATCACCTCACGCAGGGCCTGCTTGTCGAAGTCGTGGTCCCGCTGGCCCGCCGGCGCAGCATCGACCGTTCATGGCCGCGCCGCGCGCTGGCCGGGTGTCCGGTGTATCTCCTCGGCGCCGTCGTCTCGATCGGCGTCGTTCAGGTGATCGATCGCCGCATGTGGAACGTCGCGCCGGTGCTCGGCGTGGCGCTCTGGCTCGGCTACCGGACTTACGCCGACTACGTGCACCGGCTCGACGAGCAGCACCGCCGGCGCGAAGTGCTCGACTACCTCGATCAGGGGATGTCAGTCCTCGACGCCGCCGGCCGCGTGACGATGTGGAACGACGCGCTCGAGCGTCTCCTGCAAACGCCGGCGCGGCAGGCGATCGGGCGGCCGATCACCTCGGCGGTGCCGGCGCTCTCGGGGAGCGATCTGCCGCGCGCCATCGCCGACACCATGAAGGACCAGCAGACGCGGGTGCTCAACAACCTGCGGCTACCCGCCGGCACCGAGACGCGCATGGCGCAGGTCCGGATCGTGCCGGTCACCGGCGGGGTGGCGCTCCTCTGGCAGGACACGACCGAGCGGGCGCGCGCCGAGCATGAGCTGCGGCGGAGCGGCGAGCGGCTGGCCCTCGCGGCGGAAGGAGCGAACGACGGGCTCTGGCAGTGGAACCTGCAGACGCAGGAGTTCTACGTTTCGGCGCGGTGGCGCGCGATGATCGGGCTCCCGGCGCACGCCGCGAGCGGCGGACCGTCGGAGTGGCTCGATCGCGTGCACGCCGAGGACCTCGCCCAGCTCGACGCCGCACTGCAGGCGCATCTGGCCGGCACGACCCAGGTGTTCCAGCACGAGCACCGGATCAAGCACGAAGACGGCGAGTACCGCCGGTTCCTCTGTCGCGGCGTGGCCGTCCGCGGCAAGGGTTACAAGCCGGTACGGATCGCCGGATCGCTCACCGACACGACCGAGCAGGCAGCGGCGCAGGAGCGCCTGCGCAGCGTCGGCTTCGTCGATTCCCTCACCGGCCTGTCGAACCGCGCGGTGTTCGTCGACGGCATCGGTCGCCGGCTCGAGGAAAGCCGCCAGCGGGCGGGCGGCGGCTTCGCCGTGCTCTATCTGGATCTCGATCGGTTCAAGATCGTCAACGACAGCCTCGGCCACATGGTCGGCGACGAGCTGCTGGTGGCCGCCTCGCGCCGCCTCGAGACCTGCCTGCGTCAGGGGGACACGCTCGCGCGCCTGGGCGGCGACGAGTTCGCGGTGTTCCTCAACGGCCTAAACGACGACACGCAGGCCAACGCCATCGCCGGGCGGATCCAGCACACGCTCAGCGCGCCGTTCTCGATTGCCGGCCGCGAGGCGTTCACGTCGGCGAGCATCGGCATCGCCTTCGGGCCTGCGCACTACGGCAACCCGGAAGAGATCATGCGCGACGCCGACACGGCGATGTACCACGCCAAGTCGCGTGGCAAGGCGCGCCACGAAGTGTTCGACGCGGCCATGCACGCGCGCGTGCGCGATCGGCTGAGCCTCGAGAACGATCTGCGGCGCGCGGTCGCGGCGAACGACTTCGAGGTGCACTACCAGCCGATCGTGATGCTGGCCTCGGGGATGTGCGTCGGGTTCGAGTCGCTGGTGCGCTGGAAGCGCAACGACGAGCCGGTGTCGCCGGCGATGTTCGTGCCGATTGCCGAGGAGCTGGGCCTGATCGAGCCACTCGGGACGTGGGTGATGAAAGAGGCCTGCCGCACCTTTGCCGACTGGCAGCGCCGTTTCCCCGGCGCCGGCCTCGACTGCATCACCGTCAACGTGTCGAGCCGGCAGCTGGTGCAGCAGAACTTCCTGCGTGTCGTGCAGCAGACCGTCCGCGAGACCGGCCTGACGCCCGCGCACCTGCGCGTCGAAATCACCGAGACGGCACTGCTCGACAGCCCCGGCGAAGCGGCCGGCATCCTGCGGGACCTCCGGGATTTCGGCGTCAAGGTCTATCTCGACGACTTCGGCACCGGCTATTCGTCACTCAGCCACCTGCACAAGCTGCCGGTCGACGCGCTGAAAATCGACCGCTCGTTCGTCGCAAGCCTGCTGCTGCCCGGCCGTCCGGCGATCGTCGAGAGCATCCTGGCGCTGGCGCGCACGCTCAACACGAGCGTGGTGGCCGAGGGCATCGAGAACGACATCCAGGCACGAGAGCTGGAGCGGCTTGGCTGCACGCATGCGCAGGGCTATCTGTTCTCGAAACCGGTGTCGACGCAGTCGGCGGAGGCGATCGTCAGAGCGGCAGTGCCGCTCGGGCCCAAGCGGCAGCAGGCGGTCGCATAGCGTCAGCAGGTCGCCGTCGGCCCACTGGTCACTGCGGACGGCGAACGGTCGCCTCCCACCAATATCCGGCCAGAATCACCGCCAGCATCCCCAACATCATCGTCAACACCGATCCGAGCGGGATGAGCCGCGGGAAGAGCGTGTGCAGCGCCAGTGTGATCGGGACCGGAAGGTTGCGCCAGGCGCGCTTGTCGGGAATCAGGAGCGCCAGGAGCAGGTGCCGCGCGCCGTTGGTGTAGACCCCGAAATAGACCGCCATCGGCACCAGCGACCACCCGAGGCGATCCTCCATGTCGAAGCCGGCGCGCCGGTCGACGAGCCACACCGCCGCGGCAAACAGTGGCGCCAGGATCACGGCGAACACGTGGTTCCAGTGGCTGCCCTTGAGTCCGGCGCCGTAGGAATAGATGTAGAGGTAGTTGCGCCACAGGAACCAGGGCAGGACCAGTCCGGCGACGAGGATGGCGACGAACGCGATCGCGGTGCGCCGCGGCATGCGGAACACCTCGACCGCGTAGAAGAGCGGCGACAGCTTCATCGTCGCCGCCACAGCGACGAGCAGGTGGGCGATGTTCGATCGCGCGCGGGCCGCGAACAGCGCCGCCATGAGCACGACGAGCATCACCAGGTACGAGCAATCCTGCACGCCGACGAAGCGTTCGCCCAGAAACTGGAAATTGAAATAGAGCAGCGGGAACAGATACCAGCGCGTCCGCAGGAAGTAGATGAGCGACAGCGCCAGGAACGTGGCGGCGAGCATCAGCACCGCAACGTAGAAGCCGGTGAGCGTCCGGCCGGCGGCCGCGTAGAGCGCGGACTCAACCAGCAGCATGGCCGGCGGATAGGGAGCCGACGCCGCCTTCGACCAGTAGTGCGCCTCGATCGGCGTCTGCTCGGTCTCGAGCTTCGTGTACATGTCGCGCACGTCGTTGAGCACGACGCGCGACTCGTATTCGTCGGCGACGGTGTCACCGCCGAAGATGGCTTGCTGGTGAATGCGGTGGAGCAGCGGCAGGTCCGAGTAGTCGATCACCGAGCGCGGAACCCAGGCGAGCGCCTGCGCGAGGATCGCCACGATGGTCAGGCCGAGCAGCGTCGCTCGCACCGCCACCGGCGCGGACACGAGGCGCGCATCGAGCCGGGCTGCCCACGCCGCCGCTTTCATGAGTCTGGTCCGCATCGTACGCGATCTCATAAGCGGGTGCATGAACCCGATCGCCGGCTCAGATGAGGTCAGGACATCGCGCGCATGACGACGTTCTATCTCTGATCTGTTCTCCGAGCCGTCTTCCCGGCGTTACACTGGTCACGTACACTTGTGGAGTCTCCCACTCACGACCAGGTACCCTCTGGCCGGTGACTGACGCACTTACGAAGATCCATGCACACGAACGAATCGGAACACACGACCGACACCATCCACACCACGACGCGAATGAAGACGCGCGGCGTCTCGACAAAGCTGCCGAACGCCTTTCCAGGCGACGAGCAAATCCGCCAGCGCGCCTATCAGTTCTTCCTCGAGCGGCACGGCGCTCCCGGTGACCCGCTCGCCGACTGGCTGCGCGCCGAACGTGAACTGATCGAGGTCGTGCAGGGCCCGGCGGCCCGCAAGCCCGTCCGTTCACGGACCGCGACGCGCAAGCGCAGCTGAGTCGGCGGCGCCGCGACGCCGCCTTCGCCCTCCATCGCTTCGGACGCGTCCCGTAGGCCGTCCGATCAGGAGCCGTGTCCATGTTCCGTTCTGATCGGCCTGTGTCACGAAACGGAACATCGCATCGAATCCAAATTTTCGTCTCGGTGCGTTTTCCGCCTATTTTTGCTGGTCTCAGACCTGCTGAGGTGGCGTCGAGTTTGCGAAGATGTGCGGCGTCTGACACCGATGTCCATATCCAGCGAAATCCGCCTCGGGGAACTGCTCGTGCGCCGGGGGCTCGTGACCAACGGCGACATTGCCCGCGCGCTCGAGCTGCAGCGAGACCAACAGAGTCCGAACACGCTCGGCCAGCTCCTCATCGCGCAGAAGGTGCTCACGCAGGGCCAGCTCGACGGCGTGCTGGACGGCGCCGGCAAGCGCCAGCGTCTCGGCGACGTGCTGATTCAGCAGGGGGCGATCACCCGTCATCAGCTCGAACAGGCGCTGGCGTCGCAGAAGCGGTCGCACGGCAGTCTCGGGCAGGTCCTGATCCGTCTCGGTCATCTCGACGAGACGAAGCTCCGGCAGGCGCTCGCGCAGCAGCTGGACATCCCGTACATCGACCTCGATCGCATCAGCCTCGATCGCAGCCTTTCCCGCATCGTCAACGCCAACTACGCCCGGCGCCACAACCTGGTGCCGATCGCGGTGGCGGGACAAATGCTGACGGTTTGCATGGACGATCCGACCCATCGCGCCGTGGTCGAGGAGCTGGCGCGCGCCACCGAACGGATCATCAGCGTCGTCACGGCGTCGCATGAGGCCGTCCGCCGCGCGCTGATCCGGCTCTACGACGAGCGGCAGGCGGAGCCGGCCGGTACGCTCGAGGTGATTGCAGAAGACGCGCCGGCGCCGCCGACCAGCAAGTACGCGGGACAGCCGTCGCACGCGCAGGCCGACGTGATCGTGCGCCAGTTGATCGCGGCCGCGATCGCCCGCCGTGCCAGCGACGTTCACATCGAGACGCTGTCGGACCGCGTGCAGGTGCGGATGCGCGTCGACGGCGTCCTCTCCTATCTCGAGCCCGGCGAGCTGCTGGAGGTGTGTAATCGCAGCGCGCGCGAGATCCTCTCGCGCCTGAAGATCCTGGCGAAGCTGAACATCGCCGAGCGGCGGCGTCCGCAGGACGGCAGCTTTCGCGTCAAGGTCGAACGCAAGGGCAAGCACGAGGGGGTCGACCTGCGCGTCTCGGTCGTCCCGACCCACTACGGCGAGAGCCTGGTGATCCGCATCCTCGACGCCCAGAATGCGCCGGCCTCGCTCGAGCAGCTGCACTTTCCAGCCCCCATCCAGGAGAAGCTGCAGCAGCTGCTGCGCCGCCCGAGCGGCATCCTGCTGGTGACCGGGCCGACCGGGTCGGGCAAGAGCACGACCCTTTACGCGTCGTTGATGACGCTGTGCCGTCCCGGCATCCGGATCCTGACGGCGGAGGATCCGATCGAGTACATCTTCGAGAACGTCAGCCAGGCCGAGGTCAACGAGCAGATCGGCAACACCTTCGCGACCTATCTGCGGGCGTTCCTCCGCCACGACCCGGAAGTGATCATGGTCGGCGAGATTCGCGACCAGGAAACCGCGGAAATGGCGTTCCGCGCGGCACAGACCGGGCATCTGCTGCTCTCGACGCTGCACACCAACACCGCGGCCGGGGCGATCGCGCGGCTGATGGACATGCAGATTGATCCCAATACCGTCGCCTCGTCGCTGATCGGGGTCGTCGGCCAGCGCCTCGTGCGCCGGATCTGCGATCGGTGCCGCGCCGAGTACGACCCGTCGCGGCAACTGCTGCGCGAGTTCTTCCCGGAGCGTCCGGCCGGGCTGCGCTTCCATCGAGGACAGGGCTGCACCAACTGCCGCCAGACCGGCTACCGCGGCCGGCAGACGATCGTGGAGCTCTGGGTGCCGAGCGACGAGGACATCATCCTCATCAACAAGTCCGCGCCGATCGAGGAGATCCGCGCCAGCGCCCGCCGCAACACGCTCTCGATGGCCGACAGCGCCTGGGACCTCCTGCGCGACGGACGGACCAGCCTCGAGGAGCTGGTCCGGATGCTGCCATACGACGCCATCGCCGATTTTCGCCAACGCCAGCCCTGGCGTCAGGACGAGCCGATCGCACTGGCGGTCTAGAGAATCGGGTGATCCGGTGATCGGGCGATCGCCCGATTTCAGAATTACCCATTCCCCCGATCACCCATTCCCCCGATCACCCGATCACCGGATCACCCGATTCTCTCTACAGTTCTGCACACGGTCGCCCGATACGTGAAGAACTGGGACCGCTTCCATGAAGATTCTCTATCTCGGGTTCGACCGGAGCGACGCCGCGCTGGCGGCTCACGCCCTCCACGCCAGCGTCGGGGACGCCTCGGTGACGTGGGCGCAGACGCCCGATTCGGCCATGGAGTGGCTCACGGCCAACCCGGATACTGCGGGAATCATCGTCCAGGTCCAGGCTCAGAGCTGCGCCCCGTTCATCGAGCAGCTTCGCGCCGGCGGCTGGGACACGCCCGTCACCGTCGTCGACGGGTCGCCACATCTCGACGCCGCGCTCGCGACGCTGAACGCCGGGGCGGACGGCTATGTGCCGGTGGGACCCTCGCTCGACACGGACCTTCCCCGCAGCCTGGCACTCGCGATGGGACGGGCGCGCGCGCGGGTGGACGCCCGCCGGGCAGCCGGATTGGCGGAAGCGCGCGTCGCGGCGATCGAGGCGCAGTCGGTGGCGTCGCGCGCCCGCGATGCGAAGATCGCGGTGGGCCTCCAGGAACGGCTGCTCGAATTCGAACGGGCGCTCCAGATCGCCGACGAGCGCCGGGCGTCCGACGTCGCCGCGCTCTCCGATCAGCTGGCGCGGCGTCACGCCGAATTCACGGCGGCGCTGGCGCAGAGCACCGAGACTCGCGACGTCCTCGCCGTCCGGCTCGCCGCCGCGGTTGCGACGCTCGAGGAGACCCGGGAGGCGCGCGAGGCCGACGCGGTCGCCGCCGCCGAGCGCCTCTGTCGCCACGAAGCGGAGCTGGGCACCGCGCTGGCCGAGAGCGGGGCCGCCCGCGCCGTGCTTCAGACGGCACTCGCGGACGCGAATGCCGCGTATCACGAGGAACGGCAGCGCGCCGACCGTGACCGCGGCGCCGCCGACGAGCGTCAGGCCGCGCTCGAGGATCTGCTCACGGAGGAGGCCGACGCGCTTCGGCACCTCCGGCAGCGCCTCGCGGCGGTCGAAGCGGCCTACCGGGAGGCCGACGAGCGGCACGCCGTCGAATTGACCGATGCTGCCGCGCAGATGGCGGACATCCAGGCCGGCCACGCAGCCGACCGGCAGGAAGACGCCCTGGCGCGCGCCGCGCTCGAGCGCGAGCTCGCCGACACCTGCACGGACGCTGACCGTTCCAGACACCGTCTTCTGCACGCGCTGGCCAGCCATCGCCGTCGGAATCTCGATCGGCAGCTGCAGCTCCAGGCGCAGCTGGCGGGGGAGCGGTCGGCGGCAGACCGCGCGCAACGTGCGGCGCTCGACGAAGTCAGGCAACTCCAGCTCGAAGGCGAGACGCTCCGGCGCCTCCTGATGTCGACACAGGAGCGGGCGCAGGAGCTCGGCGACACCCTCACGCTCGAGCGACAGGCGCACTCGCGGACGCGGCTGGTCGGCCAGTCGGAGCTGCAGCGGGCGGCCACCGAACACGCGCAGTTGCGCCAGTCGTTCGACGAGCTGCAGTCAGCGTTCCGGACGCTCGAGCAGACCACGGGCGCGCACGTAGCCGAGCGGGCGAGGATAGAGGCGCTGCTGGCGGACCGCGATCGCGAGCTGATCGTGCATGCCGAGCGGCAGCGGCTGGTGGAACAGGAAGCGCACGTCGCGATCGGGCAGCTGCAGGATCGCCTCTGCCGCGAGCAGGAGGCGAGTCGATCGGAGATCGGCCGGCTCGAGAGCGGGATGGCGGCGCTCGGCGTCGAGCTGAACGCGTCACGGGCGCGCGCCGAAGCGCTACGCCAGGATGCCGAGCGCGTGCCCGATCTGCAGGCCCACCTCGAAGTGAGCCGCAAGGAGCGCCGGCGGGATTTCGAGCGCGCCCCCTACGCCTTGTGCCGCTGCACGCCGGAAGGCCTGATCACCGAGGCGAATCACTCGTTCCTCGCCATCCTCGGACGCCGCAGGGCCGACGAGGTGTGGAACCGGCGGTTCACCGATACCGTGCTCGAGTGCGCGGGTGATCTGGGTTGGCTGCTCGACCGCGCGCGCAGCACCCGCCGCACCGAGACGATCGAGACCGGCTGGGCGCCCGGCGACGGCCGCCACCTGGTGGTCCGGCTTCAGGCGCTCGCCGCCAGCACCGGATCGATCGACATCGTCGTCGAAGACGTCACCGAAGTCCGCGCGCTCGAAGAGCGGCTCCGCCGCGCGCAGCAGATGGAGGCGGTCGGCCGCCTGGCGTCGGAAGTCGCGACGAGATGCGACGCGCTGCTCGGCGATGTCATCCGCGACGCGAACGACTGCGTCGCCGCGTTCCACGAGCACGACGGGCTCCGCAATCGCGGAGAGCGTCTCGTCACCGACGCGGTGCAGGTGGCGGCGTACCTGCGGCAGCTTGCCGTCTACGGCGACAGCCAGGCGCGGACGGTCGAACCGGTCAGCGCCCAGCGCATCCTCCAGGACCTCGCGCCGGTCCTGAAGCGCGTGGTCGGCGACCGCATCGAACTGACGTTGTCGAAGTCAGCCGGATCGTTCGAGGTCGACGTCGCCGCCGAGCGCCTGGAGCGGATCCTGGTCAACGTCGCCGGCTACGCCCGCCAGCGGATGCCCGCCGGCGGCGAAATGCGTATCGACCTGTCGACCACGGCGGTCGGCCGCCGATTCGTCGCCCGCCATCCGCACGTCCGCCCCGGCGATCACGTGCTCATCACCGTCACCGAACTGGCGCAGGCGGCGTCGACGTCTGATGTCGAGCGCGCCTCGGTTTCGCTCGACAAGGCGGGCGTGGATCTGGGCGCCCTCGTCGAGCTGATTGGAACCTGCGGAGGCCATCTCTGGATGGAGGCGCAGCCCGCGGGGAACATCGTGGTGAAGATTCACCTGCCGAAGCGCGGCGGCGCGCCCGACGCGCGCACCGAGCGCCCCGGACGCCTCGCCCGGTGGTTCCGATCGCCGTCGGCCACGGTCGCGCGCGCCTGATCGCGCCATCTCAAACGTCCCGCTCGGTAACCGGTAGGCAGGCCTGAAGGCCTGCGCTACGGCGCCCTCAGGCGTCCCTTGTCGCGCAGGCCTGAAGGCCTGCCGCCGCACCGTCCTCGACGGCCCGTCAGAACCGCACGCGGGTGCCGACCCAGTAGGCAATCGGCGCGCCCGGCGCGTAGAACGTCGCCTGCTGCACCGGGAATTCTCCCCCCACCGACCCGAACGGCCGTGCGACGAAGTTCCCTGTACTGGTGAAGCCCGTCGCCTGCAGTTGAGCGGCCGTGTAGTAGCGCGTGTCGAACAGGTTGTTGATCTGCGCGACGAGCTGCAGCCGTCTGCCGATGTCGTATCGGGCGCCGAGGTTGACGACGGCGTAGGCCGGCGTCGTGCCGGGCCCGAGATAGTAGAGGCCGTCGGGCTGATGCGCGCCGTTCTCGTTGCCGCGCGCGACGGCACCGGAAGTGGCGATCAAGTCGACGTCGACGGAGAGCCGCGTCGAGAGGAGCAGATCGCCGGAGGCCTTGAACATGTTCCGCGGTACGAGGGGAATGCGATTGCCGGGCAGGATATCGATCGTGCCTGCCAGACCACGGCCGCCGGCGGCGGCTGCGTCGTTGGTGCTGTTGCCGGTGCCTTCGACCGTCTCTGCGCTCTGAAACGTCGCGTCCAGCCAGGTGTAGCCGGCCCCGGCGCTGACGCGCCCCTTGCGCGCGTTCACGCCGAGCTCGATCCCCTGCCGGCGTGTGTTGCCGAAATTCTTGAAATACCCGAACCCGGTCTGCTCGGACGCGACGAACAGGATGTCGTCCGAGTTGTCGGCGTGGAAGACGCTCCCGTGCCAGGCCAGCGTGCCGCGGCCGCCGCGCACGCCGGCCTCGATCGTTCGCGCCACGACCTGGTCGAGCGGCGGGTCGCCGGCCAACGCGTTGGGCAGCCTGCAGGGCTGCTCCGGATCAGCGCAGCCGAGCTCGATCGACGTGGGCGCACGACTGCTCTCGCTGTAGCCGGCGTAGAGATTCAGCCGCCGCGACGGGCTGTAGGTGACACCCGCAGCCGGATTGAACCGGCTGTACGCCTGCGCGCCGTCGAGCGATCCGGGACCGCCGCCCGGGTTGCGTCGATCGAGGTTGCTGAGGCTCGTTCGGTTGAAGCGCCCCGACAGCGTGACGTTCCAGCCGGTGCCGATGGCGAGCACGTCCGACGCGTACACGCTCGCCGTGTCCGTGTGCCCGTCGAGATCGACCGCATTGTCGTACGGCACGCCGGCGACGTTGCCGCCGGTGACGCCGTCGGCGTAGGCGTTGAGGCCGGTGATGCTGCGGTCGGGGTTCAGGTAGCCGAGCTCGGTCGACTGGCTGAAGGACGAACGGCCGCCGTTGTAGCCGCCGCCGACCGTGACCGCGTTGCCTGCGCCAAGCCAGTTACGGAATGTGCCCTGCGCCGAGAGGCCGAAGTCGTGCTGCGACGTCTCGCTGCGGTTGATCAGGCCGTTGCACTTCTCGCCTGGTTCGTCCTGCAGGAGCACGTTGGCGATGCATCGCCAGTACGGAAACGGCGTGTTGGAGGCACTCTCGCCGCTGGTCGGAAAGCCGGTGTAGCCCGCCGCCGCCAGCGCGCGCTGCTCGAGGGCGTTCGGCTGATAGAGCGATTGATCGAGCGAATCGTCGTTGATGTCGCCGTTGAGCGTGCTCGTCCGGATCTGCCGGTAGTAGACGTGGCCGCTCAGGCTCAGCGTCGGTTTCACTTCGCGGCGCGTCGTGAGATTGACGAGCACGGCGCGGTTGTCCGTGTTGTCCGGCTTCGTGTAGACGCTCGCGAAGTCCCGGTCGAGGAACCGCTGCTCCTGCAGGCCGTTTCCGGTCAGCGAATTGTCGGCGTAGCCGATCGAGAGTGATGTGTTGGCCTTGGCCTGGTGCCATCCGAGCTTGCCGAACAGCTGCCCGACGTTCGACGGCGAGTCGTCGCGCCATCCGTCTTCGGCGAACAGGTTGCCGGCGAGATACCAGTTGAGGCCGCTCGCGCGGCTGCCGCCGTGCTCGAATTCGACGGAGCGGCGCACGTGGCTGCCATAGATGCCTCGCACCGTCGTTCCCGGACTGGTCAGGCCGTCCTTCGTCTGGATCGACAGCGCGCCGCCGAGCGTGTTCAGCCCGAACAGCGGATTCGAACCGGGCATCAGCGTCGTCGATCCGATCGCCATGCGCGGGATCAGATCCCAGCTGACGACGTCGCCGAACGGCTGGTTCATGCGGACCCCGTCCATGTAGACCGAAAGGCCCTGCGGCGTGCCGAGCAGCGGCGACGCGGTGTAGCCGCGATAGTTCAGGTCGGGCTGGAACGGGTTGTTCTGGGTCTCGTTGACGAAGACGCCGGTGAACTGCCGGTTGAGGAAGTCGGAGAGATCGAGTGCGCCGCTGTTGTCGATGTCGGCGGCCGTCGCCGTCTGGACCGGCGCCGGTATCTGCTCGATCCGGAGATTCAGCCCTGGCAGCGGCATCGTGCCGACGACCTCGACGTCGATCGCCAGGGGCGGGGGCGCCGGCGGAGTCTGCGGCTGCGGCTGCGAGGGTGATGGCGGCTGTGGCGACGGCGTGTTCTGCGCGGCCGCCGCGCGGCTGGCCCCGGTCACGCAGATCACAACGACCCACGCGATCCGGAGGACACGCGCAGCCACACCTACAGACGAAGATTTCGCCACGCTTGTATATTCCCGGCCGCACGATCTTGTTCACCCTCTTTTGCGGTACCGCCTCGAATCGCGCCATCGACGCCGCGGAGACGCCCGACGCAGGTAGAATTTAGCGTCGTGGTCGCCACGCGTGTCTCTTCCGTCTTCTGAATCGCTCGCCGCCGTTCCGCTGCTCGCCGCCGATGCCGAGGCCGGAACCGCTGATGCCGTCGAGGCGAGCGTGCTGGCGCTCTTCGATCGTTCGGCGCTCGGCCTCCTGCGCTACGCCGCCTCGTTTGGTTTGGGCGTCGAGGAGACGGAAGACGTCGTGCAGGACGTGTTTCTCGCGCTCTTCCGGCATCTCTCGCTGGGGCGCGATCGGACGAATCTGACCGGCTGGCTGTTCCGGGTCACGCACAACCTGGCGCTGAAGCGGCGCCAGCGGATCGGCCGCCGGGCCGTGGCGGCCGGCGTTCTCTCGCCGGAGATCGGGCCGGGTGTCGATCCCTCTCCCGATCCGGAGGTACTTCTGCTGACGCGCGAGCGGCGGCGGCGGCTCGGCGCCGTCTTCAATGCGCTGCCCGACCGGGAGCGGCGCTGCATGTTTCTGCGCGCCGAAGGACTGACCTATCGTGAGATCGCCAGGACGCTCCGCGTGTCGCTGGGCGCGGTATCGAAGTCGCTCGCGCGCGCGCTGACGCGGTTGACAAACGCGGATGAGGGGTAGCGCGATGCAATGGATCACGCATCCGGCCGATACGACGCTGATGTGCGCGCTCGACGGCGAGCTGGCGCCGGCGCGCCGCCGCTCGCTCGATCGACATCTGAGCCGGTGCGCGGCATGCCGATCGCGTCTCGGCGCGTTCGAACGGGCCGCGGCGGACGCCGCCGATCGCTGGCAGGTCGAGACGGCGACCGCGGTGCCGGTGCCGGCCGGTTTACGGCGGCGCCTCCAGGTTCGCCTGCGCGATGTCCGCGCCGATCCGGCCCACTCGCGGCGGCTGCGGTTCGCGCGGTGGCTGGGCGTGGGCTCGCTCGTCGCGCGCGCCGCGATCACGGTGGCGCTGCTCGCCGGGCTCGTGCGTCTCGTGCGCCTTGGTGGCGAGTTCGCTATCGACCGCAGCGTTGCGCCTGCGGCATCGCTGCCCGACACGCGCCTGACGCCGGGTGCCGTCGCGGACGTCACCGTCGCCGAGCTCTGTTCCGCCGGCCGGCTGCCGCGGCCCGCCGTGCCCGGCACGGTCCGCCAGGTTGTGCTCCGGCGCTACCGCATGGAGGGGGTGCCGGCGTCCGAGTACGAGCTCGACTACCTGATCACACCGGAGCTGGGAGGCCTGCCCGACGCACGCAACCTCTGGCCCGAGCGCTACGCGTCCGGCGTCTGGAACGCGCGCGTCAAGGACGACCTCGAGCGTCTGCTGCCGCGCCTCGTCTGCGACGGCTCCGTCGATCTTGCGCGCGCGCAGCACGAAATCGCAGCGGACTGGATCGCGGCCTACAAGAAGTACTTCAAGACCGGCGCACCGCTGCCGCGGGAGGCGCGGGCCGGTGCCGTGAGGCTCTGGGCATTCAATCGGCCGTAACGAGGCCTCGATCGTCGAGCTCGCTGCCGGCCAACTACCGCGCGCGGGAGTCCTATCAGAGAGGGCATACCGTGCGGGTGTTGAGTGAACACGCGAGATTCATTCTCGAGCAAATGGAGCCGGATCGGCGGTACCGGGCGGACGAGCTCAGGGCGTTCGTCCCTGATGCCGGCGTGGAGCGGCTGCGCGAGATCATGCACGAGCTGTGGGTCGAGCGGGAGGTCGAGCGCGTCGGGGAGGCTGACTGGCGGCGGCACCGATCGGCGTCGTCCGATGCTCCCCGGACGGCGACTGGCGAGATCGAGCCCGTGCAACCCGATGATCTCTTCGATCACGGCGCCTTCGCGGACTTTTTCAAGTAGGCGCCCGTCGCGCGCGGCCTTACTTGCTGGCGCAGTGCGCCGTCTCGGCGGCGATCGGGCTGAATGACGAGCCGCCGCGGCCTGGCCGGATGAAGATGCTCGACCGGTCGACCGGCAGCGTCGCGGCGTTGGCGCAGAACGCCGGCCACACGCCGTTCTGTTCGAGGTATTGCTCGACGTTCGACACGTAGAACACGCTGACGATCGCGCCATGGCCCGAGAGCCAGGTGCCGACCGAGCGCAGGGCTTTCCCGCCCGCGAAGTCGCCGACCACCGGCACGATCAGATTCCGGCTCTCCATCGTTTTGATCAGCGCGAAGGACTCGTCGCGCGCCAGGAATCCGCGTTCACGGCCCGATTGGCTGTCCACGCTGGTCATCAGGTCCGCGTAGGTCACGAACCGCCCGCGCCGGCCGATCGTGGAGGTGTAGTCGATGGCCGGGCCGAACTCGTGGTACGCCCGATAGGCGTGCTCGATACTGGCGCGGTCCTCGGCGGTGAGCGGGAAGCCGTGTTTAGTGGCCAGCAGGTCGAGGACCTGCGTCAGGTGGGCCGTGAAAGTGGCCTCGGGCATCGGAGCCGCGTTCGCGTACGCGGCCATCAACTGCGCGGCGTTTGCCTGCCGCGGGAGGGTGGTCACCAGGGTGCGGCCGAAGAGTCGCGCCACGAACTCGGCGCGGGTGTTGGACATCTCGAAGATCGCCTTGTAGAGCAGGTGCAGATCGAGATTGCCGCGCCTGATGTCGGTGATGAACGCGATCCGCGGCTTGGTGGCCGCGATGTAGCTGAAGTTCTGCTCGGGCCCGACGCCGAGATAGACGCCGCCGGCCGGAACCTGCGCCGCGAGCGCCGCCGCGACCGTCGAGACCTGCATCTCGTTCGACAGCAGATTGTCGGGCGATCCGGAGCGGGAGACGAACGAGCCGTTGGGCTCAGACAGTTGCGTGAGGAGCGACCAGAACTCGCGATCGGTCAGCGCCGCCGGCAGCGTCGCGGCAGGTCGTCCCGCGAGGGAACTGGCGAGCGCAAGGAGAAGCAGGGGGACGAGGGCTGATGTGGTGCGGCGCGGCATGCCACGTATCTTGCCTCATTCGCGTGCGCTCCAGACGGAACTGCGTTGCGGTAGAGCTCCGGCTCCGCGCAACGTCGACATGGCGGCGTTGAAACATGCGCTGGCACTCTGATCGATCTTGAAAGCTCGAATCGATGAAGGACGCCAACCCGCAAGCGAGATGAGACGGCGGATAGTTCAAGTCTTGCCTGGCAGGGCAATGCGCGGCCCGGCTGCCGTCGAGTCGCCGTCTAGCCGGCCGCGTCGAGGATCGCCGCGAGATTCTGAAACGACACGCGCGCCGCGGCGAGCGAATCGCCCCACGTCGCGGCGTTGTCCTGCTCGATCGCGAAGTGCTTCAGGCCGGCGCGCGTCGCCTGCGCGAACATCGCCTTCCAGTCGACCTGTCCGGTGCCGACCGGCACCACCATCGTGCTGCGGACCCGCTGCTCGATGCTGAGCGACGAGGAGGCCGTCTGCAGGCCGAAGACGTCCTTGACATGCCACAGCTCGAACCGGCCAGGGTGCGCCCTGAACAGCGCCAGCGGATCGACGCCGGCAATCGACGCCCATCCGATATCGATCTGCATCGCCACCAGCGCCGGGTCGGTCTCGTCGAGCAGCACGTCGTAGCCCGAACGGGACATGGCAGCCAGCGGCTCGAATTCGGAGGTGTGGTTGTGCACGAACACCTTGATCCCGAACCGCTGTGTGATCCGGCCGCGCGCGTTCAGCGCCGCGGCTCGCCGCTTGAACGCCTCGAGCGACGCCGGCGCAACGGGATCCGGCGGCAGCTCCGTGTAGGTGAGGCCGATCACCTGGAAGTCTTCGAGCGCGCGCTCCAGTTCCGCGCCCTCGCCGCGCGCCGGCGCGTGCGTGCTCGGCATCGACAGGCCGTGCCGATCGAGCATCGCGCGAACATCTTTCGCCGGCAGGTCGCTGTAAGTCGTCGGCTCGACCTCGGTGTAGCCCAGCGCCGCGACCTTGGCGAGCGTCCCCTCGTAGTCAACGGCCAGCAGATCGCGGACGGTATAGAGCTCCAGACCCATGCGCGCGCGCCAGGGCGACGCGCCGCGCGGCCGCGCCGACGGGTTGGCGCGGCTGGCGATCACGCCCGCGGTGGCGAGCGCGGTGCCGTGCAGGAACTGGCGGCGCGTCACTTCTTCTGAAAGAGGTGCGGCGCGAATTCCGTCAGCGCCCAACGCCACACCGGCCACACGTGTCCGCCCGGACGATTCATGTAGGCGTGCACAATCTGCGCCTTCGTCAGCTCGCTGTCGAGCGTCCTCGCCCCGGCGTCGAGCGGATCCTCGGTGCCGCAGCCGATCCAGAAGACGCCGATCTTCGCGTTCGTGTCCGCAGGGTTCTTCACCAGGTCCGGATAGCGCGTGGCGAAGTCGGCGAAATTCCCCGCCGCGCTGAACAGGCCGAACGCGCTGAACAGCTCGAGATGTTTGAGCCCGACGTTGTAGGTCGCGGCGCCCCCCGCCGAGAGTCCTGCCATCGCCCGGTTCGCGCGTCCCGGCGCGACGCGGTACTTGGCGTCGACGTAGGGGATCAGGTCCTTCAGCATGTAGTCCTCGAACGCCCCCTGCGGTGCCGGCGGATTGTTGCTGCCGTTGAACGGCATGACGACGATCATCGGCACCGCCTTCTTCTCGGCGATCAGGCTGTCGAGAATCAGGTTGGCGGCGCCCGCCGTTCCCCAGCCGAGCGCCGTGTCGCCGGCGCCGTGCACGAGATAGAGCACGGGATAGCGCGCGGTGCCGGTGAAATAGCCCGGCGGCAGATAGGCCAGGAACTCGTGCGTATCGTTGTAGGCCGTCGAGTGGTGGACGTTCCAGTCCAGGCTGCCGTGCGGCACGTCGCGCACCTGCCACGGCGGCGCCGGCGTGCCAGGGACCTCGACCAGGCTGGCCGATGTGCGCACGCGCAGCTTCATTCTCGGATTGATCGGATCGGCGATCGCCTGACCGTCGACGGTGAAGAAATACAGATGGACCGTGGCCTCGAGCGGATCGCTCGTGTAGGTCCAGATGCCGTCATCCTGTCGCGTCATCGGCACCGTACCGCCGGTTGACGTCTGCGGCGTCGCCATCCAGTCTCCGGTCAGCGTCACCGCTTTCGCCTCGGGGAAACGGATGCGGAACGTGACCGTGCGATCGGGGTGCACGTCGGGCGAGACGAGCGTGTCCTGTGTGCCGCGGCCGCCGCCGCGTCCCGCCTGGACGGACAGCTGCGCCTGGGCCGCCGTCAGGGCCGAGGCGCCGACAAGGCACGCGACGATCGCGGTTACGAAACGAATCTGCATGCGATCCCTCCGGGCGCCTACTCTACCGCGTCCGGGGGGCCACCATCCGCCAACTCGGAGTATCCATCGTCGTCGGCGCGCCACGGTTCGGCAGGCGCTCGTTCGCGCCGGCGCTTGCGACGGCAACCGGCTCACTCGAGACCAGCCCATCGTCGCTTCGCGGTTCGTCGAGCCTGGGTTCACCGAGGACGATGCGCATTTGGTCGGAGGTATCGAGGGAGGGGATCACAGGCGGCGCCGGTCTTGAACCACGGTAGTCAGGTTGATGAATTGGCGGGCTGTCTGGGACGATTTCCGCAACTGGATTGTCCGCGCGGTCTGAGGTTCGGCGTTTCGGTTTGCTTTCAAATCCCGCGAACGTCGAACCCGAACCCCCGGGCCGCGGCGCCGAGCGCCGCGTCGTGCGTCACAAGCTGCGGCAGCGGTCCGACGCGATCGCGCCACAGGAGCGCGGTGGCAAGGTGAATGGCGTCGAGCGTGCCGAGGGGCATCGGCATCGGTTCGCTCGCGCGGCTCAACACGGGTGGACGCAGCAGCACCAGGTCGACCGCTTCGAGCCACTCATTGACCGATGCGATCCTCTCCGCCGCTTCGTCCATCGTTAGCGTGCCCTGAGTGCGAAGCCGATCGATCGTCCGAGCGCTTTCGACGGCGATCAGTTCGCTCGACACAAGGCCGTCATACCCGCGCAGATCATCGAGGGCGCCGGTTTCGCGCAGCACAACACGCAGGAGCGCCGACGTATCCACGTACGCGATCACCGGCGGCGCCGGTCTTCAACGAGCAAGGCGGTGCTGTCGGTGGGTTTCGACGGCCTCGGCGGGAGCTTCAGCTCGCGGAGCCGACGCTTGGCGCTGCGGATTTCAAGGGTCGGCGCGGCGATCGGCACGATGCGAGCGATGGGCGTCTCGCGGTCGAGGACTGTGACCGTTCCACCGTTCCGTACGGATCGGAGGTGTTCGCTGAGGCGTGCCTTCAAATCGGCAATACGGACGTCGCTCATGACCAATTATGGTCACGAGTGGTCCCGACGGTCAACTGCCGGATGAGTTGGCGGGCTGTCTGGGACGATTTCCGCAACTGGCTCATCCGTACGGCATAAACCGGTGGTAGCAATTGGCCAGCATCGTCACATTCGAGACACCGCGTCTGCCGACGGCAAGACACTCCTGCCAGCGGCAACCTTGCAGATTCTCCCCCGCGAGCGCGAGCTCCACGAACTCGACGCGGCGTAGCCTGCGGCCGGAAACGTTCGCGCGGGTGCGGCTTCGCCGCGGTGCACGGCTTGCGTGGGCGTACTGACCCGAAGCCTACCTGGTGTAGTAGCCGACGAAGCCACCGCGAGGAAACAGCCGCAGTGTCACATGCCCGCTCTTCAACGCGGTGACATCGCGACGGCTCCATGCGTCGGGCGTGCCGTCCACGTCGTGAAGCTCGCTGACGCGCCACGTGCCTTTGCCGAGGAAGTCGAGCGGAATGTCGAGCGCCTTCGCGTCCGCTCCGTTGATGACGGCGACGAACCACCGGTCCCCCGATCGCCGGGCCATAGCGACCAGCTGGCCGGGCTCGCTGCCGGGCAGCACACGCGTTTCATCCCAGACCGCCGGAATGGCGCTGAGGACGTCTTTCGCGGGGTTGGACAGGTAATCGCGCGGATTACCGCCAAAGCAGAGGAACGGCGACGAGAAGACGATCGCCTGCGCAAGTTCATGCCCCCACGTATTGCCCTGCAGTTCCCGAGGTTCGAACACGGTGGGCGTGTAATCCGCGGGGCCAGCCACCAGCCGCGTGAACGGCAGCGTCACGTCGTGCTCCGCATCCAGCCGACGCTTGTAGCGAGTCATGTGGTATTCGTGCCCGCGAACGGCCTCGCGCGTCAGGACGTTGGGCCAGGTACGCTCGGTCCCCGTCGGCTTCACCGCCCCGTGGAAATCGAGCAGCAGGTGGAACGCGGCCGCGTCGCGCGCCGCGTCGACGTACCAGTTCGACCACCATCGATTGCACGGCGGGGGAAAATCGATCTTGACGCCGACGATGCCGGTCTCAGCGACCTTGCGGAAATACGCTCTCCTGGCCTCCGGGTCCTTGACTTCTTTGCTGTGCACCCACAGCCAGACGCTGACGTTGCGGCTCTTGGCATATGCGACCGTCGAGGCGAGCGTGTTCCATGGGTCTGTCCATCGGATCCATCCGTCGTCGATGAGGTAGTACTCGAATCCCAACTGGCTGGTCCAGTCGACCCACTGCTGTTGATCCTCCTGACGCGGACTTCCGGCGGCCATCCACTGCCAGACGGAGCGACCAGGCTTGATCCAATCCGCCTGGGCCAGCGCCGGATCGGGTGGCGGGTTGAGATTCTGGACGAGCGTCGTGTTGACCAGCGCCGTCAGGTCGCGCGCGACGATTGTCACCCTCCACGGCTGAACGACTTCATCGTCGGTGGTCCAGCCGTCGGGGTCTGCTGCGAGCTCGCCGACGAGCGCGCCGTCCGCGCCGCGCCTGATTCCCAAATCGCCATAATCCTTGAGCGCGGCTTCGGTCAGCGTGACGTATAGCCCGCCCACACGAGCGGTGACCGGGAGACCCAATGCGGCGGTTCCCAGTTGGCTCAGGGAGCTGGTGTGATACGGGCTCTCGTATTCCGGGATGAGCGTGTCCACCCACATCACCGGATCTCCGTCCAATTTCCACGACGAGCGATCCGCCTGGAGTTTCCGGCCTGGTCGCGCGGGCAGCCTCAGACGAACGCCCACGCCCTCGTCGGCGACATGAAGATCGACGAGGTACGATTCACCGTGAGACGACACGGGAACCGTCGTCTCGTTCGCGTGGTTCGTCGCCAACGAGTGTCCGCCGAAGAAGCGGTATCGCTCGTGAACGGAGCGGCGCGTCGGCGATCCGAAGCTGACTTGCTCGCCCAGCTCCACGTTGTCGCTGCGGATGCCCAGCTTCGACGGGGCGACCACCTGATTGCCGCCAACGGTGATCCGATAGGCCAGCATTCCGGCGTCCGTGATCAGTTCGGCGCGCACCTTGCCGTCAGGGCTGGCGACGACGATGGGCTTACCCACAGCGACGGTGCGCGGTGATTCGAGCGCGATGAACGCGATCGAGAGCAGGCATGCGGCGGTTCGCGCGGTGGTCGGCGTCATCTCTCGGATCCTCCCGTGTGTTCTCCGTCAGCGCGCGCCGCTGCTCACAGCGTCGTCTTCAGGTAATGTGAGGCCGACGCGCGAGGCCGCAGCTTGCCTCAGGCGCTGAACGCCGCCGTATCCGGCGATGTTATCTCTTCCGGTGCGAGACCGTGCGCTACGGCAGCTTGAAGTTCCAGCGGCCGTTGTCGCTCTTGGGATCGAACGTCGCGAGCGTGGGCGTGCTGTGGCCGATTGCCGTCAGCACGAACGGTTCCTTCGATCCGGGGACCGACTTGGGCATGATGCGGTACGTGCCGTCGGTCAGCTGGTCGATGCGCCAGAGTTGCTCCGGACTCCCGGTGAACGCCGGCACCGCCACGACCTCCACATCGGCGGTGGCCGCCAGCGCGCGATCGGTGCCGGCGATCGTGATCTTGAAGTACGGCGCGCCGGGATAGCCGCCGGCGTTGGGCACCGGAGTGATCGTCCACTTCTGGTGCGGCCGGAACATGAAGTCGCCGAGGCGGACGCCGAGCGTGCCGGCTCCCCAGTCCTTCGACGCGTCAGCGAGCTCCTGGGCTGGAACCGGCGTGACGGGACCTGCGGGCGCGGCGAACGGGTTCGTGTTGGAACCGCCGGGCGCGCCGCCCCGCTGAGGAGTCGCGCCTGCCGGCGCCCCTGGCGCGCCGCCGCCGCCGGGCGGTCCGCCACGCGCGCCGGGCCCACCTCGTCTCATCGAGGGCATCCGTACGAAATCGACGGCGAGCTCCAGCGCGTAGCCGCTTCGCTCCGACTGGATCTCGTAGGTGCCTTCCCTGAAGTTGTCGCCGGCGTACGGCCAGCCGTCCTTCCAGAGCAGCGGCCGGATGTCGAGCACGCTGCGGCCGCTTCGGTCGAGGTCCGCCTCGTAGTGACAGGAGAACTTCTGCACGCCGTCGCCCAAGTCGAGCAGCCCGAAGTGGCCCGGCCCGACGAAGCGTCCGCTGGCGGCGACCACCAGCGTGCCGCCGCCCCTCAGCGCGTCGATGCCGACATTGTCCATATAGGGGCCGGTGACCTTGCGCGAGCGGGTGACGCGGATGTTGTAGGTCGAGTTCGCGCCATCGCAGCACGTGCCGTGCGTGCCGAGCAGGTAGTACCAGCCGTCGCGATACATCATCGCCGTCGCCTCCATGTCGATGGCGATGTCGACGGCCTTGTTGCCGGCCACGCGCTTACCCGTCTTCGGATCGAGCTCGACGAGCCGGACGTACCCGAAATAGGTCCCGTAACTGAGCCACAGCCGGCCGGTCGTGGGGTCGAGCAGGAACGCGGGATCGATGGCGTCGTTGTCCTCGACGCCGTCGGACGCAGCGACGACCGTTTCGTCGTGGAACCCGAAATCGGGGGAGTTGGGGTCGAGCGTGTTCGTCCACGTGACGTAGATGCTGCTGGCGTGTCCTCCCGACAAGCCGCCGCCTCCGCGCGCATAGCTCACGTAGTAGCGGCTGCCGATGTGAATGACGTCGGGGGCGACACCGCCACCGGGGCGCACCGCGCCGCTGTGCCAGGTCCACCCGTCATCCGAGATCAAGCCTCCGCCGCCTGTGCCGAACGTGTAGAACTTCCCGTCGGACATCACGACCGTCGACGGGTCATGGATATACGGTTCGCCGTCGAGCGCCGGCGCGGGACGGGACTGGGCGACGAGTGCCGCGGGGACCATCGCAGCGACGGCCGCCGCGGCGGCGAGAAGATGGCGCGTCATGGAAACCCTCACTGAGCCCGGGACCGATCGAGATTCATCGTGAGCCCTCTGATCGCCATCCCGTGTTCGTCGATGAACCGCACGCAGAAGTCACTCAGTCCTGGCCCGTTGATGACGGCGCCCCGAATGACGTTGCGTCCCTGGTTCAGCGTGAGCCGCGGCGAAACGACGTCGTCCATCACCATCCGTCGATCGCCTGAGAGGAGCACGGCCTCTTTGCCGTTCAGCCACCACATCGACGCGGCATTGGAGCCCACCGCCATGCGGACGTTCGTCAGGTCGCGGGGGCTGTTGACGACGGTGACGGCCCAGAACACGACGCCGTAGGTCGGCTTGTTCAATCCGTAGGCGAAGCGGAACAGCTTCACGTCGAAGGCAGGGGAGTCGACCGCGTGCCACGCGAGCGTCTGACCGTCGACCGTCACCGTGTCGCCGTTTCGCGGAACCACGGTCATCTGCCCGGGGAAGTACTCGGTGGCAAACGCATTACGGACGTAGCTGTCGGTGAACACCGTGTTGGTGCGGTTCGGCTTGGTGATTGGCTCGAGCAGGAGCCATCGCTGCAGGAACCCGTCGACGTCCGGCGGCCGCGGCATGCGGGTGGCCGGTGCGAAGTACGGCGCGATGGTCCGCGCACCCGTCGGTGCGGAGGCCTGGGCGGATCCCTGAGCCGGTCGCGACTGCGCGACCACGGCGCTCAGCGGCGCACCAACGACCAGGACGCAGAACGCGACGATCGAGATCGTAGAAGACGCCCTCATCAGAGACCCTTTCGTCAAACGTGGGCGTAACCCCGCCGCAACGTGAGCGCCAGCGATCAGGAATCCCCGTAGTGTACGCGCTTACATCGCTGGCGGGAAGAGGGATTCTGGACTCGCGGCGCCGAGCTGTAGATCGATGAGAACTGCCGGCGCTCGCGGCGCGGCAGCGGTTGATCCACGTCCTCGACTTGCGACGCGCGTCGGACGCCGACGAACCGCTACGCCACGTCGAGCGCGTAGAGGCTGACGCTCACCGGCGGAATGGGCAAGGTCGCCGGCAACGTCGTCAGAGCCGTCTCGACGATCGTGACGGCGGGCTCCTGACCGGCTCGATTGGTGGCCTCGGCGCCGGGCGGCGCGATCTGGTGGAGACGCCCGCCTCCGCGCAGGCGGACCCCTCGGATCGTCGGCGTCAGATCGTGAGCGGCCTCCGTGGAGTTGACCACCGACAACAAGAGTGTCTTGCCGTCGGCGGAGAACGCCGCGAGCACGTCCAGCGGGTAGGTTGGACTGCCGGTCGGCATCGTTCCCCTGTCGACGAACGGCGTGCCCGGCACTAGCGGCTGCGGCGAATTCCCGTCCAAGGCGACCGGTCGAGCGCCGCCAAGGTGCGTGTGCATCAGCTTCATCACGACGCCCTCGGCCGCGAGGCCGACGCCTTCGCCGGTATGGTCGGTCAGCACGCGCAGCCCTCCCGTCGCGCAACTTGCTTCGATCTGGCCGGAGTGGCGGAACATCTCGTGGAGGCACAACGCGTACGACAGCGGCATCAGCATCCCGGCTTGCTGCCCGAACCCTCCGCCGCCGTTGGTGGAGGCCGACCGCGGACGGTTCCCCCATTCGTCGAAGATGAACTTGATGCGCTTCTCCTTGAGCGACGGCATCTTCTCGACGTACTTGGCCCACGCCTCGAAGGCTTCGCCGATGCGGTTGGCGAGCCTCCGGGCTCTGAACTGCAGCGGATCCTGAACGTCCACGAACAGTTGCTTGTCGGCGTCGAAGGCCAGGTTGGGATATGCGTAGGTGTGCTCGGAGAGAAAGTCCATATGCTCGGCCGAGTTCTGCAGCAACCACCCGTCCCAGTCGTTCACGCTGCCGAACTCGTACGGCAGGGTCGCGGTGATCGGCGGCTCCCACTTGCTCGGAAAGAAGTTGTTCTTCCGTTCGGCGCCGCCGACGGACTTCTCGCAAATCGTCGCGCCCGACGCCGTCACCTTGATCGTCGGATCGACGGCCTTCATGGCGACAACGATGTCGTTGTGCTTCACCCAGTACTGGTCGAGCGACATGTGGCCGTACTGCCACGGACCGTACATCTCGTTTCCGATGGACCAGAGACGCACATGAAAGGGCTCCGGATGTCCGTTCGCCGCGCGCAGCTGGCCCATGCGCGTGTCGGCCGATCCGTTGCAGTACTCGACCTCATCGGCTGCCTCGCGCGCCGATCCGAATCCGCTATCGATCACCACGTTCGGCTCGCCGCCGACCAATCGGCAGAGGCCAAGGAGCTCGTGCAGGCCGACGTCGTTCGACTCGATGCGGTTGCCCCACATCGGCTGGAAGCGCGGCGGCCGCTTGTCCCGATCGCCCACGCCGTCACGCCAGTCGTAGGCGGAGACGAAATTGCCCCCGGGCCACTTGAACATCCTGAACCCTGTTTCTTTGAAGAGACGAATCATCCCGGCGTGAAACCCCTCCACGTTGTCGGCGGGCATCAGCGAGGCGGTTCCGATGTGAAAGGTCCCGCGGCCCGTCCCCAGGATCTCCAGGTGCGCATCGTCGGTGTCGACCGGCGCGGTGAACGTGAATGGGAACTTCCGGTATTCCGCGGAGAGTGACGGCACTTTCAACGTGTACGCGTCGCCTGGCGCCGTTCCCCACACGACGCGGACGACGACGTCGGCGCCGGATTCGCCGGCGAGATAGGCACGTCCCTCGTAGGCTCGACCACGTCCGAGACGCAATCCC
>DASXLB010000069.1 GCA_036496585.1 Vicinamibacterales bacterium | reverse complement strand
TGTTGGTGCGCCCGGCAGGGCTCGAACCTGCAACCTTCGGCTCCGGAGGCCGACGCTCTATCCAATTGAGCTACGGGCGCGCGAGACGACGTTCAACTTCTCACTTCACGAGTGGCGCGCCCGGAGGGATTTGAACCCCCGACCTACGGGTTCGAAGCCCGGCGCTCTATCCAGCTGAGCTACGGGCGCGTGAACTTCGAAGTCTATCACTTCACTGGCCGCTGATGCCGTGGGTTCGCCTGCTAGATCTACGGCCCAACCCGCCGGACACCCACAACCGGTCGGCCACCCGCCTGCTCGTTCCAGCCGACGACGAAACCTTCCGGCGTGGGCGCGATGGCTGGATAGCTCGTGCCACCGCCGGCGAGCGTCCGGGCGTCTCCCCCGGCGACGCGGATCATCGCCTGCCGGCCTGCGGCCGCAGCCTCATCCCAGACGATGGCCCTTACGCCATCGCGGCTGACGGCCATGCGCGGATGCGAGGCGCCTGTCGTCGAGGCATCGACGCGGGCGCGCGCCGTGAACGTCGCCCCGCCGTCCATGCTGATCGTCTCGAAGATCGCCATGTGCGGCTGGCCGCTGTCAGAGAGCAGCGTCGGCCACGCCACGTGGAGCGTGCCGTTTCCCTCGACCGCCAGCGACGGCCCGTCGTCAGGGCAGGCGTCGATCTTCCAGTTGTCGGCGCTTACCCGCACCGGCGAGCCGAACGTGCGGCCGCCGTCGGCGGAGCGTGCGACCGCGATGTCGCGGACGCCGCCCTCGAAGAGATGGCGCCACACCACGAACACGTCGCGGCCGTGCGTGACGACGCCGGTCTTGCAGCAGAAGCAGACGTTATCGGCGACCGGCGATTCGACGACCGGCTCTCCCGCTCGCCACATCGCATGCACGATGTCCTGCCGCATGACGCCGTGGTCGTGATGATCCGCCGCCATCGGCGCCGCGTTCCTGCCATCGAGCCAGGCCGCG
This sequence comes from Vicinamibacterales bacterium, assembly GCA_036496585.1. Classification (NCBI taxonomy): domain Bacteria; kingdom Pseudomonadati; phylum Acidobacteriota; class Vicinamibacteria; order Vicinamibacterales; species Vicinamibacterales bacterium. The sequence continues at coordinate 11,990 of DASXLB010000069.1, read as the reverse complement.
TGTACCATCCCGTCGTCGGCGATCGCGACCGATTCCCAGCCGCGCGCGCCGGTCACCCCTTCGGGCGAAATCGTTCGCGCCGCCGAAAACGAGCGGCCGCCGTCGGCCGACTGCGCGGCGCGGACGCCCGACACGCCCTGACGTTTCGAGATCCAGACGACGGCCACGGTCCGATCGTGAAGGACGACGCGCGGCGGCTGTTCGCCATTGCCCGCGGCGTCGCCCGGCAGATCGTTGACGCGCACCGGCGCGGCGAAGCGTGCGCCGCCATCGTCGCTCATGGCGACGAAGACGTCGTTGCCGCTGTCGCTCGAGGCCAGCCACACGGCCGCCACGCGATCGCCGTCGGCAGCGAGCGTGACGAACGAGTTCGATCGCCCGTCGACACCGAGGGAGACGGCGCCGTTCGCTGGCATTCCTGAGCGTGCACAGGCAGCCGCGCCGATCGCGAGTGCGACGGATAAGACGACAAGAACCAACCGCCTTCCCATCAGAAGCGCACCCGTACGCCGAGCTGTGCGGTTCGCGGATCGCCGACGGCCGTGGACACGCCGAAGTTCGGGGTCGGGTCCGCCGGATACGCACCCGATCCGAAGTTGCCCTGCACGGTAACCACGTTGGTATGGTTGGTCACGTTGAACGCCTCGATCAAGCCTTCGAGCCGCGCGCGGCCGCCGACACTGAACTGCCGGCTGACGCGCAGCCCCAGGCTGAAGAAGTCGGGCCCGACGCCCGAGTTTCGCGGAATGAACTGGCCGTCGACGAGGGGCCGGCCCGCTGTTCCCTGCAGCGTCGTCACACCCGAGGTAATGTTGAACGGCAGCGACGAGTAGGCCTGGAGCAGCCCACTCAGCTGGAATCCAAACAGCTCGACGGCGCTGTTGACGACCAGCCGATGACGCTGATCGTCGTCCGATCGTCCCCAGTCCTTGTCGAGATTGAACGGATCGATAGGCGAGCTGAAGAAGAACTCTCCTACGTTCGACATCGCCTTCGAGAACCCATAGGACACGCGATACTGTCCCCACTTGGTCGGACGCTGCACGAGGGAGACGTGCAGGCCGTTGTACTCCGAGCGTGCGCTCGGGGAGTATTGGCTGTTGTTGCCGTAGGTCGGGTCGGGGCGGCAGCCATTGTTGGTGCCCGCCGCTGCGCAGGTCGGCACGTTCTGATTGATCGAGACGATCAGACTGCGTCCACCGACGTGCTCGTATCCGACGCCGACCGAGGTGTGCAGCCCGATCTGCCGTTCGATCTCGATGCTCGCCTGCCGCGACCAGGCATTCTGCATGTTCGGGTTCATCGTCGTCAGGTTCGGCAGCGTCACCGAGGGAATCGGCGCGGCCAGGATCAGCGGGAACACCGGCGCAGCCGCCTGGGCCGGTCCGACGACGATGGAGTTCTGACGGAGGCTGGTGACATCGCTGGTGTTGTCGGCCGAGAGCAACGCGTTGGCGAGCGCCCGCAGCGGGACGCGGTCGAAGAACAGCCCCGCTCCTCCGCGGACGACCAGCGTGCGTGACTCGAGCGGCGTCCAGGCGAATCCGATCCGCGGCGAGAGATTGTTGGTGTCGGTGTGAATCGACTGCAGGAACTGCAGGTCGTAACGCAGGCCGCCGTTCAGCGTGAGGCGCGGATGCAGGTGCCACTCGTCCTGCGCATAGACGGCGGCGTTGGGATTGCCCTGCGACACCTGGGTCGTGCCGAACGTCTGCGTGAAGCCGTTGCTGTCGTTGTAGACGCCGGCGAGAAAATTGGGGAGGGAGCTGAACGAGTAGGCGCCGCGCGACGCGCGCGGGAACGTGATGGTGTCGTCGTTGTAGAGAAAATCGATGCCGGCGCGGAGGGAATGCGAGCCGGCCTGGTGCGTCAGGTTGTCGACGACCTGGTAGATCGTGTTGACGCGCGCGGTCGGCGAGGTCGAGAGCGTGCCGAACGACGCGACGCCGATGATGCTCACGGCAGGTCCGATGGGATCGGCCGGCGGCGCCAGCAGATTGCCGTGCGCAATCTGCGCGCGCGTCTCGTTGACCGTGCGCGGGGAAATCGTCCAGGTGTTGCTGAAACCGACCGACTGATCCACATTGTCGAGCGCCGCCGACGCGCTCGGCGCGGCGAGGCCGCCACCGCCGCGCGAATTCACCGCCTTCACTTTGTAGAACGAGTAGCGCAGGCTGTACTGCTCACCGGACCTGCCGTTGCCGTCGATCTTCCCGAAGTAGTTGGTGCTGGTGACAGGATCGGGATAGATGCCCGTCGTCAGCGGCGCGCCGGGAAAGTTCACGGCAGCGAGCCGCGCGTTGATCGCGGCGACCGCCGCGTCGGGAATGGTGATCAGGCCAGTCTGATCGAGATTGCGCGCCTCGAGGTTGGTGAAGAAGAACGTGCGATCGCGGCGGATCGGGCCGCCGAGGCTGACGCCCCCCTGTTGCTGGTCCATCGGCAGCCTGCGGTCGGCCAGGGCGTTCTTGGCGTTGAGCGCGTCGTCGCGGAAGAAGCCATAGACGTCGCCGCGATGCTGGTTGGTGCCGCTGCGGGTGACGACGCTGAAGTAGCCGCCGAGCGCGCGGCCGAGCTCCGCCTGACCGCCGGAGGTCACGACCTGGAACTGATCGATCGCATCGACGCTGTAGGGGATCCCGCTTAGCCCAGCCGCGTCGTCATTCGCCGACAGCCCGTCGACGATGAAGTTGTTGGAGAAGTTGCGTTGGCTGCCGACCGACAGTCCGCCGCCGGGCACGGCGGACGTCTCGGCGAAGAGCTGCGTGCTCGACACGTTGGTTGGCGATACGCCAGGCGCGAGCAGCGCGAGATCGAGGAAGTTGCGCCCGTTGAGCGGCGTCGCCTGAATCTCAGGCACCGAGACGGTGGCAGCGATCTGGCTGCGCGCCGTTTCGACGACCGTCGAATCGGCGGTGACGACCACCTGCGACTCGACGCTGGGCAGACTGAGCTGAATCGGCAGATCGAAAGCCGACCCGAGCGTCGGCGTCAGACGCCGCGTCACATCGGAGAATCCCTCGAGATGCACGGTGAACTCGTAGCGGCCGACTTTCAGGTAGGTGAAACGGAAACGTCCTTCGCCATCCGTCGTCGCGACCCGGACGACGTTAGTGTCGAGCTGACGGGCGGTCACAATCGCGCCCGGCACGACCGCCCCTTGCGGATCGACGACACGGCCGCTGACCGTCGCGGTATCGACGGTTTCCTGTGCACGCACGGGTGCACCGACGATGATCGACAGAACGAACGCGAACGAAATCGCGCAGACGCGCACGCGCACCACGGACACTCCTTCTCAGCTGAGTTTGATCGGCCGGAACGGCAGCAGCTCAGTCGAGTCGAGGCGGCGGCGCGAGCGGGACGGAGACGCGATGATCGGGGAGGAATTGAGCGGCGGCGAGGAGCTGGCCGGGCTCGAGCGCGAACGGCGCCGCTGCCGGCGCAGGCAGGACACCGATCGCCGCGATGAGGAGCTGGACACCGTGCGGTGCGTCGCACACCATTCGGCAGGATCGCGGCGATGCGGCTGCGCTGGCCGCATGACGCGGACACTGGCCGGGCGGATGCGCGCCGGCCGGGCAGCAGTCGTGGTCGGCATCGGCCGGCGTGGCCGCAATGACAGACCGACCCGCGACACAACAAGACGACCATGGCGCCGCGAACACGGCGACCGTCTGGCAGAACGCGAGCGCCAGTACCCACGGAGCGAGCCGCCGCCTAAGCGTCAGCATCGAATCTTGCTATTGTCGCTGAATTTACGACGCGCGCAAGCCCTTACGGACACCGTAAAGCGACGTGCCGTCCGGTTCCCAGAGATCGCCGGATCATTCCGGTTTATCTGGCGTCACGCCTGCCCACGCGCGTCGCCGGCCGTGTTCTGCACGATCTGTGCTCAGGGGGGTGAACGACGTTTCAGCCCAACGTTTTCTTCAGCGCGGCGTGCGCCGACTCGGCGTGTCGACGCGCGACCGTGACGGCGGCGGCGGCTTTCGCGGATGCCCGTTCGGCGGAGGCGCGCCGCTCCTGCGCGTCCGATACGTCCCGCTCGGCGCCGGCCAATGCCTGCGTGGCGGCCTCGAGCGCGGTCCGCGCCAGTTCGACGGCGCGCCCGGCCCGTTCCTCGTCGCGCGTCGCGCGGGCGATCTCGAACTCGTGGCGCCGGACCGCCTGCTCCGCTTCCTTCAGTGCACGGTCGCCCGCGGCCGCCGCCTCGCGCGCCCGCGTCAGTTCGCGCGCACGGGAAGGAGCCTCCTTCGGTTCCTTCGGTTCCTTCGGTTCCTTCGGTTCCTTTGCCTCCTTTGCCTCCTTCGTGTCCTTGCGAGCGGGGCCTGTGACCATCCCCGCGAGCAGTTCGAAGCCGCCCGGCTGCAGCGCTCTCGTCAGGCGGCCTGGCGGATCGCCGGCCGGCAGGGCGCGGAGCGTGTTCAGCACGGCCTGCTTCGTCGCGTCGGTCACGGCATGACCAGCCCCGCTCAGTTCGCCGAGCGCGGCGCGCAGCGCGTCGTGCACCGCGGCGTCGTGCGCGGCGCCGGCGGCCCGCACGTCGCCCGCGTTCCCGGCGAGCCGCGCGCGGTTGACCCGTCGCACGTTCTCGGAGGCGTCGACGAGCACGTCCCAGGCGCGGCGATCGCGCCAGTACACCTGGTTCACCGCCCATGCGGCGAGCGGCGGCTTGGTCAGCGCCCGAATCGACGCCGCCTCCGTTCCCGCCCCTTTGGCCAGGGCGTTGCGCGCCGCGGTGAACTCCTCGAGCGGCAGTTGATAGAGACGGTCGACGTCGGGATGGCGGATCATCGCGGCGGGTATTCTATGTTCGCATGAACAGGGACGATCGCCGTTGGCTGCTGATCCTGGCCGCCTCGTTCGTCGTCGCGCTCGCCGTCTCCTGGCAGCGCTGGGTCAATCCGCTGATCGACAGCGGCCGCGAGATGAACCAGCCGCTCCGTCTCGCGGCGGGCGAACGCCTCTACGTCGACGTCGGCCACATCTACGGCCCGCTCTCGCCGTACCTGCACGCGGCGCTCTACCGATTGTTCGGGCCGTCGCTCGGCATCCTCTACGCCGACGGCATCTTCACCGCGGCGATCATCATCGTGCTCGTCTACGCGCTGGCGCGCCGCATCCTCGACCCGGCGGCGGCCGGCATCGCGGCGCTCGCGGTGATGTGGCTCTGCGGCTTCAAGCCGGCCGGCAACTACGTCTTTCCCTATTCCTACAACGCGCTGCACGGCACCGTGCTCGCAATCGCGACCCTGGCGCTCGCGGCCGCCGCGCTCGCCAGGCCGGCCGCGTGGCGATTCGCGCTGGCCGGGGCCACGGCCGGTGTCGCCCTGCTGGCGAAGACGGAGATGGGCATTGCGGCGATCACCGCGGGGGTCGCGGCGGCGTGGCTGTCGCGCAGTCATCCTCGCGCGGCAGTGGCTCGGGCGCTCCTGGTGTGCGTGGCCGCGGCGATCGTCGCCGGCAGCGTCTATACGGCGATCGCGATGCGGATCGGATGGCGAACGCTGATGCTCGACAACTGGCTGCTGCCGCTTCATCTGCCTGCGCCGCTCGCCTACTTCAATGCGCGACTGGCCGGCGTCGACCGCCCGCTCGTGTCGCTCGGTCAGATAGCGGTGGCGGCGATCAAGCTCGCACTGGTGGCGGCGATCGTCGCCGCGGTCAGCTATCTCGTCGCCGGACCCGCGATTACACGGCGCCGTGCATGGGCGGCGCTGGCCGGCGCGGTCGTGCTGGTGATGGTCCTGGCTCTGACCACCGGCCTCGATTGGGACCGCGGTCCGTTCATGGCGATGCCGCTGCTGCTCGTCGGTCTGCTCGCGTGGCAACGGCGGCGGCCGTCTTCCGCCAGCCCTTTCGTCTCGCTGTATGCGCTGTTCGCGCTGGTGCAGCTTTTCCGCATGCTCCTCCACGTTCGCAGCGGCGGCGCCTACGGCTCGTTCCTGGTGCCGATGTCGGTGGTGGTCTTCACCTACGTGTGGGTGGAGACGTTCGCTCGGGCGCTGCCCGACGCCGGCCCGCGCCGCGCGGCGCGTGCGATCGTCCTCGGACTGCTGCTGGCCAGCACCGCAGGCACGGCGGGCGTCCTCGCCTATCGGTATCGCCGGGCCGACACCGTCACGGTGCGCACGCCGCGAGGGACGCTGCTGACCACGCCCGAGATCGGCGACGCGTGGAACCAGACACTGGCCTTCATCGACGCGCGGACGGCCGCCGGCGCGCCGGTCGCGGTCTTCCCGGAAGGCACGTCCCTGCTGTTTCTCAGCGGCCGCCGCAACCCGCTGCGCGAGGAGATCGTCACGCCGGGATTTCTCGACGAGGCTGGAGAAGCGCGCGCCATCCGCGCTATGGACGCGAGCGGTACCCGTCTGGTGCTCATCGTCAACCGCGCCACGCGCGAGTTCGGGGCCGAGGCGTTCGGCCGCGACTACTGCCAGCGTCTGATGACGTGGGTCGCGGCGAGTTTCACGCCGTGCGCGTCGTTCGGCGCGCAGGATCCGAGCCTGCAGATCGGCGACAGGCGGTTCTTCGTCAGGGCATACTGCCGGTGATCGGCGTCACCGCGGATTAGCGTCGGCGTCACGATCCGGCCGAGCCGCGAATGGGCGCTCCCGGTACTCGAAGCCGGCGAAATCGGCGTGCAGGCCGGCGCCACTCGTGTCGTGGCATGCCATGCCGACGAACCCGCCGGTGAAGTTCGGCTGGCCCGGCGCGGTTGCTTCGTCCGACAGCAGGCTGGCGTCGAACACCTGCGACAACCACTGCCACCCGCCGTCGCCGAGGCGATACGCGAACAGCAGCCGTTCCTCGTCGACCTCGACGCGCAGATCGAGCGGGCGGTTCGACGGGATCGGGATCGGCGCGGTGAACGCGTCGGTCTGGGCCTGGTCCGGGATCGCCGATATCACGCGGAGATGCTTGCCGAAGGTGTCGTCGCGCGAGACGTAGAAGTAGTGGAACTTCGCGCTGTTGTAGTAGCAGATGAGGCCGGCCATCTGCTGGAAGTGATCCGGCTCGAACTCGATCCGCGTCGAAGCGCTGAAGGCGTGGGCCTGCTGGCGCCGCGCCACGAGCGTCTGCCTGAACAGGCTGCCCACCGACTCGCGGCCGTAGAGACGCAGGAATCCGGGCCGCGCCGTCAGGCTCCAGAGTTCCTCGGGCGAGGGAGAGCGCAGCCATTGAAATTCGAGGGGCAGGCGCGGCGTGTCGAACTCGACCCGCGACGCCGCGTCGGGGAATGGATACGGCGGCAGATCGGGCGCCGCGCACTCGGCCTGCGGCAGACCGTCGCCGCGTTCGGTGCGAAGCCAGCCGTCCGGCGACCACACCATCTTCTGGATCGCCGTCTCGCGTCCGAGCGTACAGCGGCCGCGGTTCTTCAGCGGGCGGCCGCACAGGTACACCATGTAGGTGTCGCCGTCAGGCGTCTCGACCAGATCGGCGTGGCCGGCACGCTGCAGCGCCGCGTCCGGCCGATCACGCGCGGTGAGCACGTGCACGTCGGGGTGCAGCTCGTAGGGGCCGTCGAGCGCGTGCGAACGCGCCATGGTCACGGCGTGCCCCCATCCGGTGCCCCCTTCGGCGGTGAGCAGGTAGTAGTAGCCACCGCGCCTGTATAGATGCGGCGCCTCAGTGAGGCCGATCGCCGTCCCTCTGAAGATGTTTCGCCGCGCGCCGATGAGCCGTCGTTCGGCCGGCGAGTACTCCTGCAGCACGATGCCGGCGAACCGGTTCGCGCCCGGACGATGGTCCCAGAGCATGTTGAGGAGATGGGTGCGGCCGTCCTCGTCGTGGAACAGCGACGGGTCGAAGCCGCTGCTGTTCAAGTACACCGGATCGGACCACGGCCCCTCGATCTCGGAACTGGTCACGAGATAGTTGTGGAAATCGCGGAACGTCGCGCCGCTCGCGCCGGCCACCGACGTCCGCCCGTACCGCTTCACGTCGGTGTAGACGAGATGAAACAGGCCGTTGGCGTGCGTCAGGCACGGCGCCCACACGCCGCAGGAATCCGGGTCGCCCAGCATGTTCAACTGGCTCGCCCGGGTCAGCGGGCGCGTCAGCAGACGCCAGTGCACCAGATCGCGCGAGTGATGAATCTGTACCCCAGGAAACCATTCGAACGTCGACGTCGCGATGTAATAGTCGCCGCCGACGCGCACGATCGACGGGTCGGGGTTGAAGCCGCGGAGAATCGGGTTGCGGATGACGCTCACGCCGCCGCCACGTTCGGCGCCGCCGGTTCGCGGACGACCATCCAGAGAATGGAGGCGCCGAGCAGGTCGAGTACGCCCAGGCAGACGAAGAAGGGCGCGTAGCCGATGGTCGTCACCAGCGCGCCGATCGCCAGGTTGAAGAGCAGCAGCCCGAGGTTGCCGAAGGTGCCCGCCATGCCGGCGACCGTCGCGACCTCGTGGCGCCTGAAGAGGTCCGACGCCATCGTGATGACGGTGACTGACAGCGTCTGGTGCGCGAAGCCGGCGACCGAGAGCAGCGCGATCGCGACGTAGGGGCTCTGCACGAACCCGGCAAACCCGACGGTCATCATCGTCACGGCGCCGATCGTGAACGCGCCGCGGCGCGCGTTGATCAAGCTGAGGCGGCCGAACTTCTGCAGCGCGATGCTGATCGTGCCGCCCGTCATGCAACCGATGTCGGCGGCGAGGAACGGCAGCCAGCCGAAGAGCGCGATCTGTTTCAGATCGAAGTGGCGCACCGTCATCAGGTAGAGCGGCAGCCAGTTGGTGAGCGTGCCCCAGGTCGGGTCGGCCAGGAACCGCGGCAGCGCGATGCCCCAGAAGTTGCGCTGCGCGAGGATCGCGCCGAACGCCGGACGGCTGCCGTCCGACTGCAGGTAGGTTTCCTGGCCGGCGGCGATGTAGCGCCGTTCCTCGTCGCCGAGCGCGCGGTGCTTCGAGGGTGATTCGTAGAACAGCAGCCAGAGCGCGACCCACACGAAGCCGAGCGCGCCGGTGATCACGAACGCCGCCTGCCAGTTATAGGCGAGAATCGCCCAGGCGACCAGCGGTGGCGCGAGCATCGAGCCGACCGAGGCGCCGATGTTGAACATGCCGCCGGCCAGGCCGCGTTCCCGGGCCGGGAACCATTCCGCGGTCGCCTTCATGCCGGCCGGATTCGCCGAGCCCTCCGCCAGGCCGAGCAGCGCGCGCAGGCCGGCAAACGCCGGCCAGCTCCGCGCCAGGCCGTGCGCCATGCTGATGCACGACCACGCGATGGCGAAGATGGCGAAGCCGGCCTTCAGACCGAGCACATCGAGCACGTAGCCGGCGAGCGGCTGCAGCATGATGGCGAACTGGAACGTCGCAACGATCCACGAGTATTCCTGCGTGGTGATGTGCAGATCGTGCATCAGCGTCTGCGCCGCCACACCGAGCGTGCTGCGCGTCAGGTAGTTGATGATCGACCCGAGCATCAACAGGCCGATCATCCACCAGCGAAGTCCCCTGATACTCATATGGGCGCCCGCATCCTACCGCACCGGCGGCAGGGCGGTGTCGGGAATGCCGAGAAAGCCGGCGACCTCGCGCAGCTTGGCCTTCACGATCCGCTCGTTGCGCGGCCCCATGCGCAGCAACTGCCGCTGCGCGCGCGGCAGGCGCTCGAGCTCCGGATCGGCGAACGTGTAGGTGACGCTGCCCTGCCGGACCTCGGTGTCGGCCGCCGGCTCGGGCGTGCGCAGCAGCATGACGATGGCCCGCTCGACGGTGCGATCGAAGTTGGGATCGGGGCCGCCGAGATCGCGGTACGCATCCTCGATGCGCGGCTTGATCGTGGCGTAGAAGCGGGCCACGCCGCGCGCGTCGAGGCCCTCGACGGCGGCGGCGATCGCGTCGTAGCGCGCGTAGCTCGCCGGATGCACGGTGGTGACGCCGCCCGTCGTCTTCGTCACGAACGCGCCCGGCGGGCGCAGGGGCTTGAGATGCGCCGCCGGCGTGTCGCCGTCGGCGATGTTGGCGATCACGACGGTGAGATTCCGGATCAAGCCGTCGGTCGTGAGCCATGCCGCGGCGATCGGGTGAGACGACAGCCGGCCGACCAACGTACGGACCAGCGGATCGGTCTGGTCCAGCGGCGGCAGGTCGATCGGCTCGCCGGGTTCGGCCGTCCGCCGCGGCGGCTTCGCGACGTCGACGGTGGTTTCCGTGACGGCCGGCGCCGGCGCGGCGCCGCGGCCGCGGGTGGCGAAGTACCAGAGGCCGCCGAGCGCCAGCAGGAGCACGGCGCCGGCGATGAGGGCCCAGGGGGGATCGGTGTGGGGCGGCGGTGTCGGGGGCTCCGCCGGACCTGAGTCGAATGCGAGATCGTCCATGCTCGAGTCTATCGCCTTGATCCGGTGGAGCGGGATTGGTTACAATTGGAGGTTCCTGCGCACAGCCGTTCCGTGCACGTGGGCCGCTAGCTCAATTGGCAGAGCAGCAGACTCTTAATCTGCGGGTTCTCGGTTCGATTCCGAGGCGGCTCACCACTCTTTCCTTCATTTTATTAGGAATTCTGGCCGTCTCTCGGCTCTTGCCACGCGTCTCATCTGCGGGTTCGGTCGACTGATCCCGTTCTTGAGCCCGTTTAGCTCGGGGAGAACCGCCGATGGTATCATCGCGCCATTCGTGACATAGCGACGCCCGGCACACCCGGCAGAGCGGCCGCCGGTGTGCCGGCACGACGCGCTCTTGCAGAGAGAGGGGAATCCGATGGGTTGCACGTGCGGCCTTCCATTGAGCGAATCGATAACGCTCGTGCGCGACGGCCAGCGTTCTAAGAGTTGCCCGAATTGCTCGAACACAGACGGACGTCATCAATTCTTCCCTGAAAGCGAATTCGGCACGAGGGATATGGGTGACGGACGGCACATCGTCCAGTCCTGGTGTCCCTCCTGTCGCGGTGGCCAAGCGGCCCGTCATGGGCAGCTTCAGTGTGACTGACGCCTGCGATGGAGACCGCTACGCCATCGCAAACGAAAGCTCGAACTCAAACCGGACCCGTCTCGCAACTTGATGCGCAAGCTGTTCTCAAGAATTTGGAAGCTGCCCTCAACTCAGCACCAAGACGGCGTTTGTGCTGCGACGCGGAATGGGCGAAAGACATCACCGCTGGTGCCGGCGTGTACGCAATCTGGGATGCTCATACAGGTGAACCCGTTTATGTAGGTGAAACGTCCGGGTTATTGGCGAGAATGGGCGATCAGGGACGGACGGTGAACCATACATTTCGGCGGATTCTGATTAAGAGACTGGGACTGGCGAGAACCACGGACGCCAAACTGAACGCCGTCCTTGCGCAGCGGTTTGAATTGGCGTTTCTGCCAGTTTCGCTTGGCCGATCCGAACTCGAAGAGTACCTCGTGCTGCGTTGGCGACGGACGCTCTACAACAAACCTGCCCTTCGACTGCGAACGAGCACTCAATACGAGTGGGTTAAGCAGGCCGTCTAACAACCCCTTGAGGGCGACAGCGGCCGGTGCGATCGTGAGCCTTGGCGGCTGTGAAACGCGACGTCAGGCAGTTGAGTGACAAATGCCGCTATTCGAACTCTCTTCAACGGCGATTCGCGGCCTGGAGCGCGTCGACTTCGGCGCCGTCGGTCTCCTGGAGCGGAGCGACCTTCAGCGCCTTCTTCGAGACCACATTGACGTGATCGCCCCGGATACGTTGGTCATCTCGGAAGAGTTCTCAAGTTGGGATCGAAGTGACCGTCGGATCGACCTGCTCGGCGTGGACCGCCAGGCGCGATTGGTTGTCGTCGAGCTGAAGCGAACGACGGACGACAGCCGTGCCGATCTACAAGCTCTCCGATATGCCGCGATGGTCTCGAAGATGACCTTCGACGACGCAGTGGAAACATTGCAAAGGTATTACGGTCAGCGGCAGAGGGAGGACGACGCAAAGACTCGGTTGCTGGAATTCCTGGGGTGGAGTGACCCCGCGGAGGGCCGGTTCGGAGAGGACGTACGCATCGTTCTGGCTGCG